>JANPHO010000175.1:0-1637 GCA_031424515.1 Saprospiraceae bacterium | reverse complement strand
AAGATGCCAAAGTTTGAAAATGATAAAAATTACCTTGGGCATTTAACCTTTTGGCGATGAACGGGGGGACAACTTTTCAACCGTAAATTTCGTGCCAAAACTTTCTTTTTATGTAAAAAAAATAAAAACGGGGTATCAATTTAACACTTTTACCACCTAAATGCCACTTTTAATACGTAAATACATTGTTAGCGCCAATTCGCCCGATTCCCCGTAAAAAATGCTGGTTCAGCCTCCGTTTTTAGCGCAACCTGACCCATCTGTTTTTATACAAACCGCCCTTTTTTTTATACAAAACCCGTTTTTTCGTATAGCAAGCAGATTTTCCATATGTCGGCACCGCGTTTCTATATGTCGGCAATCTTTTCGCTTATCTCGGTAATGCGTTTACCTATCTCGGTAATGCGTTTACCTATCTCGGTAATCCATTTACCTATCTCGGGAGTGCATTTACCTATCTCGGGAGTGCATTTACCTATCTCGGCAGTGCGTTTACCTATCTCGGCAGTGCGTTTACCTATCTCGGCGGTGTGTTTACATAAAGCAATTTTCCCTTTTTTTTGCTCCGTATTGCCTTGTGCATGGGGTTTATAATGGGTATTGGGGAGATGTTTTGTCTTGCGGTTGGAAAGAGTGCTTGGGGCTGAAAAACATGGGAAATAGGCATTACCTTTGCAGCATAGATTATATTATAAAAAAACTGCCATACGGTGGTTAAATTTTGTTCGTAAATTTGTTTGCATGAATACTAAAAGTAAACTAACAATTCCGAAATTGATTGAAGAAGCCCAACATTTCTGCGTTGAGCAGTCTAAATCTCAACACAAAGAACTTTTTGGAGTTACTGATGGTAAAGCCGTAGGTACACTAATCGAACAAAAATTTCAAAAACACCTGAATGAGAAATATGATGTTACAATTGGTTCCGCTGCAAGCGGCGTCGATTTACCTTCCGCAGATATTTTAACTGACATTAAAGTAACCTCTATAAAACAGCCTCAGTCATCTTGCCCGTTCAAAGACGCCAAACAGAAAGTTTTTGGACTTGGTTACAACCTTCTTGTTTTTGTTTATGATAAAACAGATGATTCCAAAACCCAAACAGCAGTCCTCAATTTTGTAAGTTGTTCGTTTGTCTCAAAAGAAAGGACGGCTGATTACACCACAACCTATCGTTTGAGAGAAATGGTTAAAGATAAAGCCAATGAAGAGGATATTATTGCGTATTTACAAGATAAGAATATTCCAGCGGATGAGATAACATTATCAAAATTAGCCCAACAAATCCTAAAAACACCGCCAGAACAGGGATATTTGACCATTTCTAATGCTTTGCAGTGGCGATTGCAATACCAAAGAATTGTAACTTTGACAGAAGAAGTACCCGGAATTTCAAAAATCATTAGTTATAACAAACCAAAATAATGAAAATATTTGAAGCAAATATTACTGATGCCGTTTCAGGTTTCTTGAACGATAATCTGAAAAAAGTATCAACTTTTGAAATAGCAAATCAACAAATGTACAACGCCTTTTGTATTGTGCATTTTTTTGAAAATAATGATGAACTGGAAAACCTTAAAATTGCCATTTCGGATATTCAAAATATAGTTGAAGAACCCGACAGAGCAGAATAT
>JANPHO010000174.1:0-5250 GCA_031424515.1 Saprospiraceae bacterium | reverse complement strand
CACGCCTGAGAATTTGTACCGCCGTTGGTTGCCATTTGGGGTATTGTCGTCGCATACCCGCTGTCATGGACAGCCCCCTAAAGAGCCGTGGGATTATGGTATGGATTTTCAAAATTATTTCCGTGAAGTGATTGAAATGAGGTATAAACTCATGCCTTATATCTATGCACAATCCAAGCAAAGCAGTGAAAACGGCTTGCCAATGGTGCGGGCTTTGAGCGTAGAATTCCCTCAGGATAAAGGTGCATGGGAGGTTGATAATGAGTACTTATTTGGTTCTGATATATTGGTTGCGCCCATTTTTGAAGAAAATACAACAAGCCGCAGCGTCTATTTGCCACAAGGTCAATGGATTGATTATCAAACGGGTAAATCCTATAATAGCGGTTGGCATACCATCGAAGCAGGTAAAATGACTATCGTTATGATGGTGCGTGATGGCGCAGTGATTCCACATATCAAACTGGCTCAATCTACTGATAAACTGGATTGGTCAAATATTGATTTAGTCTCTTTTTCAAGCAATGGTATAGCAAAGGGTAAAATCTGCTTACCAACTGAGCAAAAAGTCTATGATATTTCAGTCAGTAAAAAGGGTAAAACCACTGTTTTAGACAAAGATCCTACGAATGGTAAGGTGAAATGGGCGGTGAAAAATTATACTGAAAGATAAAATTAAACACAAAGGACACATAGATACACAAATGTTTCTCGGATTATTTATGTGTCCTTTGTAGTTTTAAATTATTTTACTCTTATAGCTTTCTCTAACAAATCAATAAATTCTTGGCGATACCCCTCAGTATCTGAGCCTTTTGCACTCTTTGCAAGGTCAATAACTTTTTGAAAATTAAAATTTCCATTGTATTTAGAATCTCGTAGTAATTGACCCCAACTAGCTACAGCTGCTGCAAAACGAAAATTATCAGACGTTTTATCTAAATCAAGTGGCTTTAAAGTAACAGATTGGGTAATAAGTGTGCTTTTCAACTTGAGCGGCTTTTTGTAGCGAAGTTTAATGAAAATCCATTCATCAGATTTACTTTGAGGTGTGTTTTTACTGGTTTGATAGCGAAGAGGGTCAACATCTGCCATTTCATTTTCAGAGGTTTTGACACCCTTCGGAATAATTTCATACAAAGCCGTTACAGAATTACCTGCTCCCATTTCACCCGCATCTTTTTTATCGTTATTAAAATCTTCATCGTTCAATTTCCGATTTTCATAGCCAATCAAACGATAGGACTGAACGAGCGAAGGGTTAAATTCTATTTGAAATTTAACATCTCGGGCAACGGTGACGATTGTACCCGTCAATTCTTTTGTGAAAACCTTTTCAGCCTCTTTGATATTATCAATATAAAAATAGTTGCCGTTGCCTTTATCTGCTAAAGTTTCCATACCTCCGTCATTATAATTGCCATCTCCAAAGCCTAAAACGGAGAGAAATATATCTTTATCACGCTTTTCTACTATCAAACGCTCCAATTCCGAAGTGGTACTCACACCCACATTGAAATCACCATCCGTAGCCAATATGACTCGATTGTTACCTTTGGGGTCATAATAATTTTCTGCAATTTCGTAAGCCAATTCAATACCTTCACCACCCGCAGTAGAGCCGCCAGCTTCTAATTTTTCAAGAGCATCAAGAATAGTCTTTTTATTAGCACCACTTGTAGGTTCTAAAACCAAACCCGCATTACCTGCGTAAGTGACGATTGAAACGTAGTCGTTTTCACGCAGTTGGTTGGTCAATATTTTAAATGCTTCTTTCAATAAAGCCAATTTATCTGGACTTTGCATGGAGCCACTGACATCTATTAAAAAGACCAAATTATTAGAAGGTGACTGCTTATAATCCATTTTTTGAGCATGTAAATCCACTTTCATCAAGTAATGTTCCTTATTCCAAGGGCAAACGCCCATTTCCGAACTCATTACAATGGGATTATTATCGGTCGGCGGTGCCAAGTGATAATCAAAATAATTAATCATTTCCTCAATGCGGACGGCATCTTTTGGGGGCATTTTACCATCATTGATAAAGCGTCGCGCGTTGGTATAAGACGTTTTATCTACATCAATTGAAAAAGTAGAGTAGGGTACATCTTTAGGCGTATTAAAACCATTTTCTTCATAGTGGTTGTAGTTTTCTCTATTGGTGGGGTCATTATTTTGAATGTTTTTATCTCGTTTTAAAGAGCCTTTTACACTTCGATTATTGATTGAAATACCGGCAACCCGACCCGATAAGGTATGAATAGCGCTTGATATTGATTTTTTTTCTCTCTGAATTCCATAGCCTACAACCACTAATTCCTGCAATATAGAGTCTTCAAAAACGACATCAATAATATTTGACTTATTTGTAGCCATTTCCTTTGTTCTATAGCCTACAAAAGAGATGATTAATATTGCAGAATCTTTCGGAATAGACAGCGAATATTGCCCATTAATATCCGTAAGCGTACCGATAGTTGTTCCTTTAATCACAATACTTGCCCCTATCATAGCTTCTCCTTTGGAATCTGTAATTTTTCCAGTTATAGTTCTTTGTGCTAAAACGGCATTAAATATATTGAAAAGTAAAATCGATAAAATGATATATTTTTTCATTGTTTAAAATCTTTAAAAAGTGATAAAATTGGGTTTCAATGCTTATTATACTGAGGGGGTATCTACTTCACCGCCATAAATTTCCGACTATCCACTTGCACGCCTTGCCGTACGGATAACACATACATACCCGAAGGCATATCATCAAAAGGCAAAATCAAGGTATTATTTTGCTTAAAAAGGGGTTGTTGATGTTTTAAAACAACTCGCCCTGACATATCCGAAATCACGAAATCCACTTGCCCTTCTTGAGGCGTTTTGAGGCTTAATTCTATTTGCGGGCTTTGGCGAGGCGCATATAGATTCGTGATTTTTAAAACTTCTACGGGCAGCACTTTTGCCGTTTGGCGATAGACATATTGGGTATCGCGCACCTCTTCCGCATAACCGTCTTCATCCTCAACATCCACGAGATAGCCCTCGACTTTGTAGTAAGTCGTATCGGCAGTATTGATGCTTTTATCCAAAAACTGGCTGCCACCAAATATCAATTCAGCACCCTTAAAAGTGCTTTTAAAAACCCGCGTAGAATCGGAGCGTGATGTGCCGATGAGCTTGAAATTTTCACCGTCTGTAGATTTGAATATCTGATATTGGACTTTTTTATCCTCAAAACGTTCGTTTAAATAGTGATAAACGCCTTTTGCTGAAATATCCACTTCATAAGTCAATTTTGTATAGCCATTACTGAGGGGGTAGGAGAGAGCGGGTTTTGCCAATCTTCATCGTTTAAGGACGTTAAAAAACCGCAACAGAAACACCCTCCTTTATAAGAGGAATATGCTTTGATTAAAACTTCTTGAAGATGTAACCCTTCACTCAAATTAAAATCTACATTATCTGATTGAATTGTTAAAACCTCTGATTGATGCCCAATAAAAGAGCAAATTAAAGTATCTGAATAAGGTTTTGAAGGGATATTGATTTCGTATTTTCCATCAATATCTGAGATGGCGCCGAGGGTTGTGCCTTTTAAAATGATATTAGCCCCAACCAAAGGCTCATTTTTATCGTTAAAAACAGTACCAGTGATGTTTTTTTGAGCTAAAAGCGTTGTCAATACGCTACAAATCAGGACGAATAAGAGAAAATGTTTTTTCATATTGGATTAATTTTAAAAGATGAAAAAAGGACTTTCTCTTATAAAGGGGTACTTTTATATTTCGTGAGATTTTTTTTAAATAAATTAAAAATTTTCTCACGAAATGAAAATACCCTCCTTTATAGTAGAAAATGAAGCCCAATACTGTCATGCCTTCGGCTTGATGGCGCTTTGCGCTCAAGGGGGTAATCTAATATCTAAAAATCTATAGTCTAATATCTTTTTAATATGCAAGTAACGGACAATTTAGGCTTAACAGAAGACGAATTTCAACGGCTGCGACGAGGAGACCACCGCTTGCAAACGAGAGTTTTTGATAAGAGTATGTTTTAAAATTTAATTTTAAAATTTTGATAAAATGATAGAAATGAAAGCCAATTGAATAAAAGCGACCGAAGAATCTACTGTTTTTTCATAATCTTTGGATAAACGGCGATAAAAATTCTCCCAAGCGAAGCTTCTTTCCACTTGCCACCGTCCAGTTTGAGGTACAAAACCTTTCTCCGTTGGTGGCTTTTGTGACACTTCTACCGTGTAACCACACCATTGGGCGGCTTGTGTAAAATCACTCCGATAGGCTTTATCAGCCCTAATGAGTTTTAATCGTTTGGTTGTTTGTTCTATCAAAGACAATAATTCTATACCCGCTATACCATCTTGAATATGGGCAGCACAAACAAAAATGGCAATTGGTAAACCTAATGTATCCACGATAATATTACGTTTTCTCCCATTGACTTTTTTATTGCCATCAATACCTGTATCCAGATGGATTAAGCCCACTTTTTTTACACTTTGACTGTCTATTGCGCCTGCCGTGGCTTCGGCTTCTCTGCCTTGCCTAACACGCTCTTTTTGGACAACATGACTCATTATTTCACCTAAAATGCCTTTTTTTATCCATTTCCTGAAATAATAGTAGATACTTTGCCAAGGACCATATTTTTCATCTATGTTGCGCCATTGTGTACCTGTGCGAGTAATTTTTAAGATGCAATTGACTATCATCCTTAAATCCTTTTGGATTTTTCGACCCGTATCAACTATTTTTTCTATTATTGCCCATTGGGCATCTGTCAGTTCGGTGAACTGTGTAACTTTAAACTTAAGTTTAACTTTTACCATCTTTTGTAATTTATGATTTGACACCACAAATTACGGCAGATGCTCCCTTTTAGCAAAATCGCATTTCTCTCTCAATACATTTCAAAACATACTCTTAGGCAAAAGGTTTCTTTCAGGAAACACCTTTATAGGTAGTTTATCTGACAAAATATCTATCAATTTTTGCTCTTTGGAAATCATTTTGTTTTTTTTGAAATCAATAAATGGCTGACTCTACTTAATTATTGATGGTTTTGACTATTTGCCACAACAGTTTTTATATTTTTTACCGCTTCCACATGTACAAGGTTCATTGCGTCCAACTTTCGGCGTTGTTCTGATAGGGACAATATTCACTGGACCCTCAGGTATGAAGGATTTAGGTTGAGATTGAGATTTTAATTGAGGTTCAAAGTTAAAATCAC
>JANPHO010000173.1:0-2657 GCA_031424515.1 Saprospiraceae bacterium | reverse complement strand
TTGCGGATGATAGTCGAATGGGTCATGAAACCAAAGGAAAACTCTACCCAATCAATGCCGCTTATGCCTTGATTGATGACAATAAAAACTATTTGTCAAAACTCAAACCGATTGATAATATGCACTTTCAATTGGACTCATTGACGCTTCAACCGTTCTTCGCTTTGCATGACGCACGCTATCAAATGTATTTCCCAACCTTTACTACTGAGGGGTATGCAAAACAAAAAGAACGTCAAAAACAAGAGGAAGAAATTCTTTTAGCATTGGAAGCCCTTACAGTGGATAAAGTTAATTGTGGTGAGCAACAGCCCGAAGTTGACCACCAATACAAAGGCGAACAAAGCAACTCTGGCTATGACGATGAAAAATTTTGGCGGAATACACGCTCGTTTATGTCCTATCAATTGCAAAACAAAAACAAAGAAGGTAAATACCTTGAAATCAGCGTTTTAGATGATTTTAAAACCGAAAACGTCGAGTTTTTAATCAATGGAAATGCTGCTGAAATAATCTCAATTCAAGACAAAACTATAAAAATCAAATTGCCCGAAAACGATAATATTCAAGTGAAAATTACGGCTAAAAATAAGACAGTCAGCCCGCGTTTTCACCAATTGAGGGTTTTAAAAGTTTTGTAAATCATTTACACATACATGTTAAAAGTGTTCTTTATAAGTGAAAATCAATATTAAAATATGCAAAGCAAGCTGTTATTATTCGGAATATTCTATTTTTTAAGTGCACAATTTACCGCTTTTGGGCAAGTGAAACCGCCCATGGCTTTGGGTCCAATCCCGAGCGAAAACCAAATGCGGTGGCAAGAGATGGAATATTATGCTTTTGTCCATTTATCGGTTAATACTTACACCGATATGGCGTGGGGTTTTGGAAATGAAGACCCTAAAACCTTTAATCCGATCGAATTGGATTGTCGGCAATGGGCGCGTATTTGCAAAGAAGCGGGTATGAAAGGATTGATAATAACGGCAAAACACCACAGTGGTTTTTGCCTATGGCCTTCAAAATATACAGAATATTCCGTTAAAAATTGCCCTTGGAAAAACGGCAAAGGCGATATGGTTCGTGACATGGCGGACGCTTGTAAAGAGTACGGTTTAAAATTCGGCGTTTATTTATCGCCTTGGGATAGGAACCATGCTGACTATGGAAAACCAGAATACATCACATATTTTAGGAATCAACTAACAGAGCTTCTGACGAACTACGATGATATTTTTGAAGTGTGGTTTGACGGTGCGAATGAAACCCGTAAAATTGACCGTACAACCTACTACGATTGGCTCAATACATACAAACTCGTCCGAGAATTACAGCCCAAAATTGTCATTTGGAACGATGGTGGCGATAGGGCAGACCTTCGGTGGGTCGGTACTGAGGGGGGGTATGTCGGTGAGACCAATTGGAGTTTGTTGAATGCAACGGGCGATGTTCCCGAAGATATGTTGCATCATGGCGTTGAAAATGGCAATTCATGGGTGCCTGGCGAGGTCAATACTTCTATTCGCCCCGAATGGTTTTATCATCCAAAAGAAGATGGTAAAGTGAAAAATTTGCCTCAATTAATGGATACTTACTACAATTCTATCGGTCGCAATGGTACTTTATTGTTGAATTTTCCGATAATGCCCAATGGTTTAATTCATGAAAAAGATGAAAAAGCCGCTTTAGAATTGGCTGCCGAGATAAAAAAAGTTTTTTCACTCGATATTGCTAAAAAAGCCACCCTTAAAGCCTCAAATGTTAGAGGCAATAGCCCAGAGTACAATGCCAACAAATGTATAGATGATAAAAAGGATTCCTATTGGGCAACTGATGATGGGGTCGATAAGGCATCATTAACCATAAATTTGGGCAAACCGACGACGTTTAATCGTTTTTTGGTACAAGAACCCATCAAGTTGGGGCAACGCATCAAATCATTTACCATTTCAGCATTGTTGAATGGCGAATGGAAGGAATTGAGCAAAGGCACAACAATCGGGTATAAACGTATTCTTCGATTTCCTACCGTACGCACCACGCAACTCCGCCTCAATATCACAGACTCAAAAGGAGGTGTACTTATTTCAAATATCGGCGTCTATAACGCCCCTCAAATAATGACAGCTCCTTCAATCATTCGTGAACAATCGGGTAATGTTGTCATTACGCCTTCCGACCCCGAATCCGAGGTTTACTATACTTTAGATGGCAACTTGCCTACGATAAATGCCAAAAAATATACAAATCCGATTAAAACCAACGATGGAAAAGTGCAAGTTAAGGCGTTAGCTTATAATCGTGTTTCTAAAAAAAGCAGCCTTATTACTGAAGAAAAATTTGGAATAGCAAGAACCGCTTGGAAAATTGTTGGCATTGAGGATAAAAATACCTCTAATATCATTGACGGCAAAGAGAATACATCGTGGCATCAGCCGCAAAATTCAGCAATGCCGGCGGACTTAATTATTGATTTAGGTAAAACAGAAAACCTCACGGGCTTCAAATATCTCCCTGACCAAAACTGGTGGGCGAATGGCATTATTTCAAAATACAAATTTTATGTTTCACAAGATAATAAGGAATGGCAATTTGTGGATGAAGGTGAATTTGCCTATATCAAGAATAATCCTTTGTGGCAAATCAAATCTTTC
>JANPHO010000172.1:0-13030 GCA_031424515.1 Saprospiraceae bacterium | reverse complement strand
CTTATTACCCCCTCAGTATTTAATTACTTTTAGAGGTTATTTACTTTGAAATTAGACATAGACTGATTGTCAATGATTGTGCAGTCTAATGTCTAACTTCTACTTTATGGATTATTTTCCAAAAAAAGCCATTATTTTATCAGCTAATTCAAGGCCAATATTTGATTGAGCTTCTTTTGTCGCCGCACCAATATGAGGTGAAACGCTTATTTTAGGATGGTTCAATAATTCAGCGCGAGGATTGGGCTCGCCTTTGAATGTATCAAGACCCGCACCACCTAATTTGCCTGAATTAAGCCCTTCCAGTAGAGCATCTTCATCAATAATACCTCCGCGAGCACAGTTGACAATGATAGCACCGTCTTTCATTACCGCAATTTCTTCAGTGCCGATTAGAGCCTTTCCTACTGAGGGGGTATGCAAAGTTATGAAGTCTGAGTTCTTTAACACTTCTTCAAGGGAAACGGAGTGTAAAGGAATACTCACTTTAGTGTTATTAATATCCAGAATTAAGTCAATATCAGTAATGAAAGGGTCAGAAATAACCACATTCATTCCCATTGCGAGGGCAATGCGAGCAACCGCTTGACCAATGCGACCAAAGCCGACAATACCAATGGTTTTACCTTTTAATTGAATTCCTTCTGAATAGGCACTTTTTAATTTTTTAAAATCGCCAGTTGCCATTTCTCTATTCGAACGTTGTAAAAAACGGGTTAAGTTGAAAATATGACCCATAGCTAATTCCGCTACGGATTGCGAAGAGGCCGCTGGAGTAGTGATGATTTCGATGCCCTTTGAGCGTGCATAGTCCACATCAATGTTGTCTGTACCTACGCCCCCGCGAGCAATAATTTTTAAGTTAGGGCATACATCTATCAAATCTTTTCTGACTTGAGTAGCTGAACGAACTATGATAACGTCATAGTTTGGCAAGACTTTTGGAAGTTCTGCCTGTTGAACCGTGTCAGTATCTACTTGATAGCCAGCTCCTTCTAAAATGAGTTTGCCATCTGCTTCGATACCGTCATTGACCAATATTTTAATCATAACTTATAATTTATAGAATTTTACAACAATTTTTTAACCATTACAAAGAGAATTTGAACACTTTTGAATTTGAAATTTCGAAATTAGGGTATTCTTTTTACTAAAATTAGAGTATCCAATTTTGCTTTCAACATTCAATATAGGGTGGACAAAGCCTTTTTTTATTACAACTATTTTAATCCAGAATGGAAAAACGCTGCAAAGTAAGGCAATTCTGTAAACCTATCCTATTAAATCGCAAAGGTTATTTACTCCATTCCAAAGTTAAATATTAGCACCTCCATGAGGATGCTTTGACTGTCTGTGTTTTTAATACTGATGACTACCTTAAAAAGGGTTCAAAAAAAATTATTTTTTTTTAATGATTCAAGCAGCGAAATTTAAAGTAAGGTTATCTTGAAATTAAACACCTGAGAAACTTTTACAACTGAAACCGATTTTAAGCTATTTGTATATTCTATT
This sequence comes from Saprospiraceae bacterium, assembly GCA_031424515.1. Classification (GTDB taxonomy): domain Bacteria; phylum Bacteroidota; class Bacteroidia; order Chitinophagales; family Saprospiraceae; genus JAAFJT01. The sequence goes on along the minus strand of JANPHO010000172.1, from coordinate 11,518 downwards.
ATCGACTTATAAAATCCTTTGAATTACTAATTTCCGATGCTTCTTTCGTGAAGTATTGAAATCCACTCCCCATTTTATAGCATGTCTAATACATTTTACACTTTATAACCATTAAAAATTTATTTTTCACTAAAATTATCTAATCCTAAGACATGACAAGCAGAATCTTACTTCTTCTTGGGTTCATAATGAGCCTATCCTTTACGCAGGCTCAGAACTCTACCGACTGTAAGTCTCCAAATGAACTCTTTGCATCTGTTCGGGATACCATCGCATCCCTAAACTGGAAAAGTGCAGTAGCCAATAGCGCTTCCGTCGTCCAGTACAAAATGCGCAATGACAGCATTTGGAAAACTGAAAATTTAACGACGAACACATTGCTACTGAGGGGGTTAAAGCCTTGTTCTGAGTATCAATTTAGAGTGAAGTCGGTTTGCTCAATCACAGCTTCAAGTGATTATAGCGAAATAAAAGTATTTAAAACCAACGGTTGCGTGGCGCCTTGCTTATCTCCTCGTGAAGTAAAAGGTGTGACGGGTGATTCTAAAGCGTCTTTTTCATGGGCTTCAACAGGCTCTTATGCTTATGAAATCCAATATCAAGATGCCACTAATAATGGTGCTTGGATTACTGAAAAAGTAACTATTCCAGTATTTTCGGCTAATAACTTGAGAGCATGCACAAAATACAACTTTCATGTAAGGAGCATTTGTAGTGGTGCTTCATCTTCGGCGTTAGTTTACAGTGATTGGAGTTCAACTATTACGGTTGCGACTACGGGCTGTACCGTTACGCGTTGTGAAACACCGCGTATAAAAGTAGAAGTTTTGGCAACGGGAGTTACTGTGAAATGGGATTCAGCGAGAGGAGTAACTTATGATTTACAGGTTAAAAATTTAAGAGATAGCTCTTGGAGAACAATTAGTAATATCAGCGGCAATTCTTATAAATTTTTAACTGGCTTAGCTAACTGTAGCGTTTATGAATTGAGAATAAAAGCCAATTGTCCGGGCACAGTGAACGGTGCATGGGGTTATTCTACTCGTTTCTCTACTTTGGGATGCCAGCCAGTTTGTTTAGTGCCACAAGGTGTAAAAGTGACAGTTTCTGATACTGTTGCAGTTGTATCTTGGGTAGCACCTCAGACTACTAAATTTACATTGCAATATAAGTTGGAAGTTGATAGCACTTGGAAAAGTGTAAATGTTACGGGAACCAATTTATTTGTATTGAAAGGGCTCGCCCGCTGTAAAAAATACTTAGTGCGTGTTCAAGCAGCTTGTGGTACTACTCTATTGAGTGATTTTAGTGGAGTGGTTAATTTTGTTACTGGTGGTTGTAATGTGGAGTGTATCTCACCCCGCCAATTGATAGCGCGCACGATAGATTCTACAAATTCAGCATACTTATCTTGGTCTTCAACTGGAGCAAGAGCGTACGTTATTGAATTTAAGAACCTTTCTGATTCCTCTCAAAATTATAGAACAGATACTGTTACCACTACTTTTTTAGTAGTAAAGAATCTTGCAAGATGTACAAAATATGCTTTCCGTGTAAGAGCAATTTGTAGCGATAGAATGACTACACCAAGTGAAATATTCACTTTCGCAACGGGTGGTTGTCCTGAGCCATGTGTTTTACCAAGAGAATTGAAAGCAGACGTAATAAATGATACATTAATTAATCTTTATTGGGCGGGTGTAGTTGGTAAATACGAACTTCAATATCGCCTTTCAACGGAAACTGATAACCAATGGAAATCAGTGAGCGTTCAAACACCTGCACACAAATTGTCTTTATTACCTTGTAAAATATATATTTGGCGAGTTCGTAAAGTTTGCGACAATGGAACAAGCGATTGGAGTGAAATCATGAAATTTGAGACAAGAGGCTGTCCGGTTCCATGTGTTTTACCCGTGGATTTGAAATCTGAAATTGTAAATGACACCATTGCTTACATGTACTGGACAGGATTGGCTGGGAAGTATGAAATCCAATACCGTCAAGCAGTAGATACATTAGGAGAATGGAAATCAGTTTCTGTACAAGCTGCTGCGCACAAATTGGCTTTATTACCATGTAAAGCGTATGTGTGGAGAGTGCGTAAAATCTGCGATAATGCGACAAGTGATTGGAGTCCAATTGCGAGATTTGAAACGAGAGGTTGCCAAGTTCCGTGTGTTTTACCACTAGATTTGAAATCTGAGATTGTAAATGATACAATTGCTTATATGTACTGGACTGGTTTGGCAGGAAAGTATGAAATTCAGTACCGCCAAGCAGTAGATACATTAGGAGAATGGAAATCAGTTTCTGTACAAGCTGCTGCGCATAAATTGGCTTTATTGCCATGTAAAGCGTATGTGTGGAGAGTGCGTAAAATTTGCGATAATGCTTCAAGTGATTGGAGCCCAATTGCAAGATTTGAAACGAGAGGTTGCCAAACGCCATGCGTTGTTCCTTCTAATCTAACTAATCAAGTATTAGATAGTATTGCATATTTTGCATGGGCTGGTGTGGTTGGCAAGTATGAGTTACAATACCGCCTCGCTGCTGATACAGCGTGGAAATCAGTAAATACTCAGGGGACAGAGTTTAAATTAGTGTTATCTCCTTGCAAAATTTATGCTTGGAGAGTCCGTAAAATCTGTGACGGTGCAGTGAGTGACTGGAGTGAAATTATGAGATTTGAAACAAGAGGATGCCAAGTTCCTTGTGCTCTTCCTACTAATTTGAGAACTGAACTTGTGGGTGATACAACTATTAATTTCTTCTGGGGTGGTTTAACTGGTAAATATGAATTACAATATCGTCCAGCAACTACAACTGCTTCGGGTGATACTACTTGGAAAACTGTAAATACCGATAACCCTCTTTTCAAAATGAATTTGCAACGTTGCAATATCTACATGTGGAGGGTTCGTAAAGTTTGTGATGCTAATAATGTAAGCCCTTGGGTTGATGGATTAAAATTTGAGACAAAAGGCTGTGTTATAGCTCCTTGTGAAAGACCAACTAATTTGTTAGCGGATATTACTTTAGATACTGTAGCTGTTTTCTCTTGGTCAGGCTCAGTTGTACAATATGATGTACAATATAGATTGGTAGGTTCAGGCGATAATGGTTGGGTACTTTCAACTGTTACAGGCGCGGGAACAAAAATTAGAGCATTGAAACGTTGTGCTGATTACGAATGGCGCGTTCGTAGATACTGTACAGGTGCAATGAGTGATTGGAGCGTTATCTCTAAATTCTCTACTAAAGGTTGCCCGATTGCAGTATGTCCTGCACCAGTAAATGTGACGGTTACTCAAACTGTAGATTTAGTATATGTTACTTGGGCAACAGATATGACCAATGACACGGTTATCGTGAAATATGCATTATCTACTGATACCGTTTATAAAGAGTTAATTGGAGCAACGCCAAACGGTGTTGTACTGAGGGGCCTACAAGCTTGTAAAATTTATAAGTTAAGAGTATTCCGCAAATGTGCTAATGGAACATTTAGTGCACCAGTTGAAAAAGAATTCAAAACAAGTGGTGCTAACTGTTTGACGGACGAAGGTGGCTCTGTTTATAACTTAAAAATGAGCAATGTTGTTAAAAATGTAGCTGTAAGCCCTAATCCAGGTAATGACTACATCCAAGTACAATATGACCTTACTGAATCGTCTGATGTAAAAATTCAATTAGTGAGCCTACAAGGCCAAATTATCAAGCAATTGGACGGTGGAAACCAAGATTCTGGTAATTATACACAATATTTGGATAATCTATCGGATGTCAATCAGGGTATGTATTTCGTTATCATTCGTTCGAATGGTAAAGTGATGACGACTCAAAAGTGGATGAAACAATAACAAACTTCATCGTTCAAGTACTAAAATGTTTATTTTTTTAATAAATTAGACGTTTAAATAAAGGAACCTCCTGTTTTAACAAGCAGGAGGTTCTCTTTATTTAGCTAAAATACCCCTCAGTATTCGGGGCATTTTTAGTAAATCAAAAACCTTTTTTATAAGCCATAAATAGCTTTTTGGAGTAAATAAATAAGAAATCCAATAATAAGTATTCCGATAGCAATAATCGCAAAAATGCGTTCAGAGGAGACTTTAGGATTATCATAAACATCGTTAATGGCATCTAATCTTCTGATAATAAGAAGCGCTTCCTCCTCTTGGCTTTCAGCAACAAATAATCTGATATTTCCGTAAGCAAAAGGCGTCATCACACCTGTTGTAGAAGTGATGACATGGGCATCAATCCCTTCACTTTTCAATGCTGCAGCACATACTTGAGCTGCCTCTTCTGTGGTGAATGATTTTAACATCACTACGCCACTTTCATCTCTTGGCGTATGAAAGTCTTCATCTCTGTTATCTTCTTTTTCCCAATCAAAATCGTCTAATATTTCTTTAGCCATTTTAAGTTTTATGAATTTTAAAATAGAAATCTTAACCTTCAATCACCTTACCATCAATTGTCAACTGAATAGACATACGTTTGAATTTCAACATGAGTTGCATTACAGCCACCACGTCTTTTTCACAATATCGAGCAATACGAGGTAAATCTTTTTCTTCATAGTACACCCGCGCTACATCCGAGCCATCAATATCATCTTTGGGCGATGGAAATCCGAATACTGCAGCCAACAGCTTCACAGATGTAAAAGACTTATTATCACCGAATTTCCACAATTCCATAGTATCCAATAAATGCTTCGTTTCCCACGGTTTTTTACCTGAAATGTCGAGCATTTTAGGCAGTGCCATTTGATGTTTTACCATTCTACGACATACATAAGGCACATCGAACTCCTTAATATTATGTCCACACATAAACTGCCTATCAGAGTCATTGAATTTTTTATTTAAAAAATCAGCAAAACCCTTTAATAAAACCTCCTCGTCATCATCTGCAAAAGAACTGAGATAGGTTAATAACTCTTGCGTATTTTTATCGCGATAAAAAACGCCAACGGAAATGCAGATAATTTTACCAAATTCAGCATATATACCGGCTCTATCGTAGCAGCTTGCGGCGTCCTCTTCGGTTATTTCGTCATCATATTTCTTTAAAATAGACTTCGCTTTATGTTTCCAAAGGTATTGCCACGTATCATCGAGGTCGCTATACTGAGGGGTGCCTGGTACCGTTTCAATATCAAAAAAAAGGATACTATTTATATCTCTAATTGAATCAAGCATTGTTTTACAATCTTAAGTTTTAAAAAAAATCGATAAAAAGCCTTCTTTAAATAAGTCTTTTTACTTTGAATAGCTGAATTATGTAAAATTTAGTAAAAAAAATATACATTCACAAATAATTGATTATCAGTTGTTTATGATTTTATCTTTCCGTAAATTAAAAAAAAAGGGCATTTTAAATAATAAAATACTGAGGGGGTACGTTTTTTCACTGTATTTTATTTGCAAATACAAAGATGCAAAATAAAGACAATAAAAACGCACTATGAGAAATCACTCAATATTAAAAAAAATATCGCTGTTAGTATTAACTAATCAAAAATAATCTGCAAATCGAATAAAATCTCTACAAATTCTAAAAATTCTGGCAACGGGCTAACTATATTTGTGCTCCTTCACAATTAATGCTCCTCCCTAAATTTTCTCAGAATTATTTCAATTAACAATTTTTCAAGAATAAAACATTATTCGAAAACCATTTTAAAAAACAATTAGTTATGAGTACGAACTATGCTAATGGCTCAAATGATAATAACAGAGCCAAGAAATTATTGCCTTGGGCAATTGCAGGTATTGTTGCACTAGCAGGAACAAATATCGCTACATGGGTAGGTTTAAGTGGTAAAAAAACTGAACTTACTACTACACAAACTGAGCTTAAAAAAGAGGAGGATCTCAACGCTCAATTGGATCAACAATACAAAGAGGCTATCGGTCAGCTTGAAGAAATGAAAGGCAAAAACACGGAGTTGAATGCCTTGATTGATCAACAAAAAGCTGAATTGACTAACCAGAAAGACAAAATTGCAGGGCTAATCAATGTTAAAAAAGACTTGACATCTGCTCGTACTGAATTGTCTCGTATGAAAGCCACTATTCAAGGTTATGTAGATCAAATATCTGCTCTTGAAGTGGATAAAAAGAACTTGACTGAAAACGTTGCGACTTTGACTACTGAAAAGACTAAGTTGCAAGAAGATTTCACTAAAGAACGTGCTGATAAAGAGCAAGTATTGACGGCTAAAACTGCTGTTGAGCAGGAGAAAGCTAAGATAGAGCAAGAAAAAGCTGTGTTGGCTAAAAAGACTGAAATCGGTTCCGTTGTACGTATCACTAATATTGCTACAGTTGGTTATTCAGTGAGCGAGAAAGGAAAAGAAAAAGAAAAAACACACGCTAAAAACATTGACCGCTTAAAGTGGTGTTTCGATGCTCTTGAAAATCGTGTAATCGATGGTGGTGATGAAACATTCTACCTTCGTATTATTGACCCAACAGGTGTTGCTATCGCTACTACTTCAGGTGGTGGTGGTGTTTTGAAACTCAGCGATGGTAGAGAAGTACAATATACTACTTCTACTAAAGTAGGTTACAAAAACGATATGCAAAACGTGTGCTTGAACTGGGATTCAAAAGGTAATACTACACTCGCTAAAGGCAAATACCTTATCGAAGTGTACAACAAAGGTTACCTTGCTGGTAAAAGCGACTTTGAATTGAAGTAATTTAAAGACTTGTTTTATATAATAGAAGCAGCGTGCGAAGTGAATGACTTTGCGCGCTGTTTTTTTATGTGTTGTATTTTGAGAGCTCTTAAAAGGTTTTTATAAATGATGTATCCTTCAGTATTCTCTACTGAAATATCATATAAATGGCTCATGATTCAAATAAAAAAGGAATACCAATTAGTTGGGTATTCCTTTTTTATTACTAAAATTCTATTTCTCTATAAGCTCAGAAAGCTGTGTACTTGGATTAAATTTACTCAAACCACAACTGAGAAAATCTTTATAAATATTAATCTCAGGTGTATAGGCAACAGGGCTATTCAATATTTTGAGGTCTGGGGTTAGTAGTACGTAAAAAGGTTGAGAGTTTTTATTAAAAAAAGTGGCTTCCAAATCTGTCCACATCTCCCCCTCAGTATCTTTTAGTTTTCCATCAAAATTAGAGGTGTAAGGGGCATAAGGCGCTTTTAATTCTTTTTTGGAATCCGTAAAAAGTGAAACCAATACGTATTTATCTCTGATAAGCTCGATTACACCCGGTTTATTCCACACGTTTTCTTCCATTTTACGACAATTGGCGCAATTATAACCTGTAAAATCTAATAAAATAGGTTTATTAACTTTTTTTGCATAAGCCATACCCTCATTCAAATCATGAAAACAATTCAGATTTAAAGGGCATTTTTGAGGATAAATATAGCTGTATCCAGCGGGTGGGAAAATTCCGCTGCCTAATTCAGGCGTTTGAAACGTTTCTATATTCGAATCATAACGGTAACCCAAGCCCAAATAAACTACTGCTGCCAATGAAAACGCCACTAAACCAGTTCTAACTGGGGTGATTTTCACAGGTTTTGCCCCTTTTTTAAACTTCAAAATACCCGCGTGATAAAGTGCCAACCCTAAAGCGCACAATATCCAAATCGCTAAAAAGGCTTCGTAAGGTAAAAGTTTCCATCCCTTTATTAAGTCTGTATTGGATAAAAATTTAAACGCCAATGCGACTTCCACGAAGCCCAAAGTGACTTTAACATCATCCATCCAACTGCCAGATTTAGGCAACGATTGGAGCCACGCCGGGAATGCAGCGAAGAGACCAAAAGGCAATGCCAATGCCGTAGCAAATCCCAACATACCGATAGCGGGTCCCACTGAAACACCCGTAGTTGTTGCAGTTTGTACCAATAATGTTCCGATAATGGGTCCAGTACAAGAGAATGAGACTAAAGCCAATGTAAAAGCCATAAAAAATATACCTATCAAACCGCCTTTGTTGGAGACATTATCAGCTTTATTTGTCCAACTGCTCGGCAGTGTAATTTCAAAATAACCAAAGAATGAAACCGCAAAAACAAGGAATAAAATACCAAATACCATATTTACCCAAGGGTCAGTCGCAATTTTATTCAAGGCATCTGAGCCGAAAAGCCCCGTTACCAATAGTCCCATTGTTACATAAATGACGATGATAGAGAGCGCGTACAACCAAGCGTTGCGCAAGCCAGTTTTTCTGTCTTTTGAACCTTTTGTGAAAAAACTAACGGTAAGCGGAATCATAGGAAACACGCAGGGCGTCAATAATGCTACAAGCCCACCGCCAAATCCTAGAAGAAAGATTAACCAAAGGCTTTTAGTATTTTCCTCTGTTGCTAAAGTAGAACCGCAGGTAACTGATTCATTCGTTTTATCAAAAACGAATTGTTCGGGTCTGACTCTTTCACTTGATTCAGCATTGGCATTTGTTGGTTGTGTACTTTCAGCAACGGCTACCCCTTGCCCAGTAGCCAAATTGAATGAAAAAGGAACTTCAATCGGGGGCGTACATTGCCCCTCAGTACAAGCCATATATTCCAGTTTGCCTGTAATCGGTTTTGATATATCCGTGACTTTCACTCTTTGGGTGAAAGTGGCTGATTCTGAAAAGTCCACCACGGTCATATTATCAAAAACGGGTTCTTTATGCTCATTTCTTTTAGGGCTTTCTTCCTTGGCTTTACCCACTAATTCAAATGTCGTATTTTTATCAAAATTAAAACTTGTGGGGATAGGCCCATCGTCTCCTTTTAAAAATTGAGAATATATATGCCAACCATTTTCAATAGTGGCTTTAAAAACGAGGTCGTATTCAGTTTCAGATATTTTTTTGGATTCAAAAGTCCAATTGGCTTTATCTTTTATTCCTTTAGAGTTGTTAGCAACATTTGTTGGAGGGGCTATTGTCGGAATTGGCTGAGGAGTTGTCGCGATCGCTGTATTTTTAGCTCCTATTGGTGTTTTTACTGAGGGGGTAGTAGGTGTCTGAGTTGGAATACTCGCAGGGGGCGGAATAACCGCACCGCGTGAAGTTCCCGCGCCACTACTGATATTAAAATTAAAATTTTCTTCTTGGGGGGGGAGACATTTTTCATCGTCACAAGTGCCATATTCTACACTTCCTGATACTTGAGCAGATGTCGCGAGAAGTTTCACGCGTTGGATAAACTGAACCGATTCGCTATATTTCGTTACATTCATAGCGAATATTTTATCATAACCTGATTTTTTATGGTCGCTCACCTCGTTGGGCTTACCTCCGACGAGCTGATACTGAGGGGATGGCTTGAAAGTGAATTTTGTGGGAATGGGTCCATCGTCAGCACTGATGTGTTGGGTGTAAATATTCCAATTTTTGTCTAATTTAGCCGTGGCGATCAGGTCAAACTCGGTATCGCTGACTTTTTTAGATTCAAAAGACCATTTTACGGGATTGAGAATTTGAGCGGAAATATTATTGCATATTAAAAATAGGGCTGAGAATATGAATGCTATTTTTTTCATTATTAGAAAGGTTATTTTACATTGAATAATATGCTCTAAAAAGGATTATGGTAATTAGGAGCGATAAAAAGTGAAAATCAAGTGAAATGTTTCACAAATAATGCCGAAAGTTAATATAAAATAGGGGAAACGCAAAAGGCAGTTGGCTTTTTTCAAACCAACTGCCTCTTTAACGATATATAAACTGAGATAGTTTTTTATTAACGATTTAATGAAATGTTAAAATTGACGTTCTTAGGCGGCATGCACATCTCACCGTTGCAAGTCATGTACAATAATTTACCTTTTACTGAAGTCTCACGCGATTTGTCTGAGAGCTTAATTAATTGAGTGTAAGTCGTTTTACCAAGCAATTTAGTAACATTGGTATTGAAATTCTGATCAAATACTTCCTTTTTATCACCTAATTCTATTGGCTTACCTTCAAATACCAGTTGTGGATTATTATCGAAATTAATATGAGTGGGTACTGGTCCTTTATTAGAAAGGTCTTGGGAGTAAACATACCAACCTTCATCAATATTGGCAGTGATAGTCACTTTAAATACATCAGAACCAACCTTTTCTGATTTAAAAGTCCACTGTACGGGTTCTGCTAATTGAGCTTGCACAGAAATACAAAAAAATAGTCCGAGAATTAAAATGAGTGTAGATCGCATAGTAAAATTCTGCTGTTAAAATTGTGTCCTTCAATACTTTTGTGTTGTAAAACTAAAGAAAATAAAAATTAAATTTTACTATTTATGGCATAAATCGTTCAAAAAGCCTAAAAAAAGGCATTTTTCCAATTCGTGCATTTTTTTTTGAAATTAAATTTTGTTTCAAGTCTCTTTTTGAAATTTAATATGGGCTTTTCAAGGCTTGCTTTTGAGTTCTCATACGCCTACTTATAAAGAAGAATGGACGTTTTTTCATAAAATAAAAATAGAAAAAAGTCTTCATGGAAAATCCAGGCGTTTGATAATATTTTGTTAATCTGTGAATGAGTAGAATCCGAATCATTATTTAATTCAAATTAAATAGAAATAATATTGCGGAATTATGATTAGATAGGAGGTTTTAAGCAGTTTTTATCACATTTTCAAATAGTTTTACAAATAATTGAATCATCTTCGTCGGTTTTATGTGCCATTATATCGAAAAATATTATTTTTGTGCTTTGAAAAAATAAACTTTTTTGCCTTTCGTGAAACTCGGTTGCAACGAATACCAAAAAAAACGTGTACAAGTTTTAAACTTCTTTTATATCTTGTCATCAAAACTAATTAGTAACCAGAGTCATTGAAAATAAAAATCAAGCGTGAAATATAATAATACCGTACTCGAAACCATTGGCAATACGCCTTTGATAAAATTGAATAGTGTCATATCTGGAGTCTCGGCACTCGTTTTAGCGAAGGTAGAAACATTCAATCCTGGTTTAAGCATTAAAGACAGAATAGCACTAAAAGTTATTGAATCAGCTGAAAGAAAGGGGCTTCTCAAAAAAGGCGGGACTATAGTAGAGTGTACATCAGGGAATACAGGTATTGGTTTAGCGATGGTAGCAGCGGTAAAAGGCTACAAATGTGTTTGTACCGTTAGTGATAAACAGTCCAAAGAAAAAATCCAAATGTTGCGCTCGTGGGGAGCAGAAGTAATCATTTGCCCCGCCAAAGTAAAGCCTGAAGATCCTCGTTCGTATTATTCTGTAGCTCAACGCCTTAGTAAGGAAATTCCGAATGCTTATTGGGTTAATCAATATGATAATACTGACAATCCCCTAATGCATTATGAAACAACGGGTCCCGAAATTTGGGAACAAACAGCTGGCCGTATCACTCACTTTGTAGCACCGGCGGGTACAGGTGGGAGTTTATGTGGTACAGCTCGGTTTTTAAAAGAAATGAATCCGAATATAGTGATATGTGGAATTGATGCTTATGGTTCTATTTTAAAAAAATTCCACGAAACAGGTGAACTCGACGAGGATGAAAGTTA
>JANPHO010000171.1:0-5079 GCA_031424515.1 Saprospiraceae bacterium | reverse complement strand
GAGATGCCTCCCCATGTTTCCATGTAAACCAAACCACCCAATTTAATGGTATTATTCAAATCATAAGAAGCACTAAAATACGTTTTCATCGGTAATTTTATGGTCGTTTCACCCGTTTTTCCTTCTTGAATATTCAAAGCTACTTTAATTGTATCTTGCATTTCCTTGGTATTGACGCCATCAAATGAAAGGAATTTATCACTTTTCACGCCTGAATATTCATAAGTTCCCTTGCTTGAATAGGTTTTTGCTCCATTTTTCCAATTGATACCGCCCGCCAAATCTATAACGCTCGCACTGATTTTTAATTTATTGAAAACGGCAGACGCGCCCAAGTCAAATGAAAAACCAGTATTATCCGATTTCAAAATATCAGTAAAAGCGAAAGTACCATTTTGAATGGCTTCAAAACGGTCAATATCGTAGGTGCGTACATCAAAATCGGTGTTAAAAGTGAGTTTATAATCTGTGCTATCCGTCAAAAGGGTTAAGCCATTTTTAACTGTAGCTACTGAGGCAAAACCCGCCAATCTTTTAACTCTACCACCGATTGATATTTTTTCATTGAAACAATAGGACAATCCAAGACCCATTTCACTATACATTTGACCATTAAAACTACTACCCAAATCCATCGTTTTGCCCAAATAAGCCTGATTACCATAAGCAAATCCACCAATCAAATCTTTAGCGATATTGGCATAGGATTCTGCTTTCAATTTATGATAAAAGCTCACATTCATCCTATTGAAACCCAAAGACAAACCCATGGTTTGTACTTCAGCGTTTGAGAAAAAACGGTTATCAGTGCCCATGGCTTTAAATGCTGATTTGAAATTAATCGTTTTTTTTCCTTCCACATCCACAGTCAACTGAGAGGCTGAATATGGACTAATAAAATTACCGTAAAAGCTGGGCAACATGGCAGTCGTTTTACCAATGCCCGCGTGAAAAGCAGGATTGGTCAAGCTCGATTGCCAAATTGTATCCATAAAATGCAGGCTTAATTCATGTTGAGCCTTTATTTTAGGTAAAAAAGCCAATAAAAGAACGATATATAGATAATTAGTCAATTTCATATTAATAAAAAATTAAGAGTTTACAATTGGGTGTAATCTGATAAAAACATCAAAAAAACGTTGAAATACTGAGGGGGTAACTTATTGTCGTTTCACACCCACAATAGCACTCAATTTCACCCTTATTTCTTGAGTAGAATACAATCTAATGGGCGTTAAACCATTATTAAGCGTTGAAAAAGTATATTTTAATATGGTTTTTTTGGCGGACTGAAGGCGTTTTAATTTGGTTGCATCAATTTTAACGTAAGTAATCTGACGCGCTGCGGTTGTGACTTTGCCGGTAGCATCCACTGGGGCAGCTTTTAAAATATTTGGATTAACCGTTGTAAAAAGAGAGTCAATTACTCGATTACCCGCATCTAAAAAATAAGCTTGCAAGCCTGCGTCCAAAGCCGTTCCGTTATCAGCAATGACTTTAATTTCGAGGTGATCCACTTCATTTGTACTTGGAACTGAGAAATCAACGGTATCCCTTTCCTCAAAACCCTTGACGGTACCAAAAATTGGCACTTCAATATTCATTTTCATTTTAAAAAAGCTTGAATCCGTGAAAAAACCCGTGATATTTTTATTGCCATCGGGATTAATCACGCCATCAATATCAAAAACCAAGGAAGTTGGCTTTGAATTCATGATTTCCACAATATTCGAATTGGTTTTATCCAAAACAATTTGAGTAGATTTCATCGACCCCGTTTCAGTCAAACTCGGATAATTCAGATTCACTCCGTTGGAAACAAAAGTACCCGTTAAAGCCATTCTTTTTTTATCCGCCGTGATGACTTCCGCCGTTTTTACGCTTGTGCGGACGGGTATTCCGTAAGAATTATCGAGCGTCATCGTGATTTTGGGATCCGCAAATTTTACTTCACCTTTAGTCAATTTTTCAATGAAACCGATATTAAAACTGTCTCTCGGAATATCAAAACGATTCACACCGAAATAACCTTTCACGTATTTACCCTTCAAATTTTTAAAAGCAAACTGCACATTGACCAATTTCACTCTTTGATTATTGCTGTTTTTCAAAGCATCATAATACACTTTCACTTCATCATTCACCACTGACATCGTATACCCCGTCAAATCAAGGGAATCTGCCACCGCCGAAGTGCCCACTGGCAATGAAAACGTTTTTTTATACATCACGCCATTTTTAGTAATTTGTGGAATACGGAAAGTAATGGTGAGTGGCTCTGGCAAATTATTATAAACCACAAAATTGGTCATTCCTTTTTTGAAATCGGCAGAACCTATTTTCAAGCCTCCTGGTGGTGCGAAAGGAATTGCAAAAGCAGTATCCAAAAGCGGAACAAAATTATTAGGAATACCATCAAAAGGATCCAATGTGGTATTTGAATTGGCATAAGTTGTGAATTGCGCTACGACTTGTCCATCCGGGTCAAATCTAAGAACAGATGTTGAATCTATCCCTTTAAGCATGTCTTTAACCGTAGTTTTAGAGTCTGCCAGCGGCACTGCAATCTCAGCCTCAACCGATGTATCTACATCATCAACGGGCAATTTACAACTAAAAACGGTAAAAATTGAGCACAAAAGTAGTAGTACATAATAAGTGAAAATTTTCATTCTTTAATAATTTATATTGAAAAACGGGATTGAAATGAGGCAATGAGTTCCTTAAGTGAAGAGTATGAAAGTTGGTTTTTTTTATTTAAATAGATAATATATAATCTACCTAAATTACATTATCAAATAAAAGTCCACTTTTTCGCTTTTTAGGATTTTTTATTTGTCATTAGAATTTTATTTTAAAAAAGCCAAGGCACTCAGTATGTAAATTGGCATTTCCTAAATATTTAAATTTCTTTCTTAAAAAAATAGCCCGACATGCTAAATCTCCACTTGTCGAGTAATCGGGGTAGCTCAGTATATTATCCCAAATATTATTTTTATATTCGCCTTTGATAAAACCATTGACCAAATTGTATTTTAAAATATTAACCAGTAAAACTATGCGCGCACAACTTTTCTCCCTTTTAATTTTCATTTCATGCACCGTTTTAGCTCAAAATCAACCTGAATTTTTAAAACCCAATCAGACTCAATGGGTAGAAAATATCATGAAAAACATGACAATTGATGAAAAAATAGGTCAATTGTTCATGCCTCGTGGTAATTACAGCGGTAAGGGTTATGACCCTCAGAAGTTGATGAAATGGGTGAAAGAATACCATTTGGGCGGCATCGCTTTTTTTGCCAGCCAACCCACAGCACAAGCTCAAATAGTGAATGATTTGCAAGCCGCATCCAAAATTCCGCTTTTAATTGGGATGGATTTGGAGTGGGGTTTGGCGATGCGGTTGGATAGTACGCCTCGTTTTCCCTACCAAATGGCTTTAGGTGCAATGGCACAAAATGAGGATTTGGTGGAAGCAATGGGCATTTCAATAGCCAAACAGTGCAATCGCATGGGCATACACGTTAATTATGCGCCCGTTGTGGATGTGAATAATAATCCGAATAATCCCGTCATCAATTTCCGCTCATTTGGGGAAGATAAAATGAATGTTACCCGCAAAGCTTTGGCTTACATGAAGGGCTTGCAAAGCCAAAAAGTTATTGCTACCGCTAAACATTTCCCTGGGCACGGCGACACGGGCGTGGATTCTCACTACGATTTGCCCCTCATTTCACACGATAAAACTCGGCTCAATGACATTGAACTTTTTCCGTACAAAGAATTGATTAAGAATGGTTTATCGGGTGTTATGACAGCTCATTTAAGTATTCCTTCCTTGGATTCTACTAAAAACTTAGCTTCTACCCTTTCCTCCAAAATAGTCACTGATTTATTAAAAAAGGAGTTGGGTTTTCAAGGTTTGGTTTTTACGGATGCTATGGACATGGAAGGAGCCGTAAAATATTTCCCGAATGGGCAAGCCATCGTCAAAGCCATTTTAGCAGGAAATGATGTGATTGAAACTTTTGAGGATGTTCCCACTGCTTTTAACGCCGTAAAACGCGCTTATACTGAGGGGGTACTCACCGAGGCTGAATTGGATAAGCACGTCCGTAAAATTTTAATGGCTAAACAATGGGTTGGTTTGGATAAATATAAACCCATAGTTTTGAAAAATTTAGTAAAAGATTTAAACACTATTGAATCCGATTTACTGAATCGCCAAATGGCAGAAGCGACTTTGACTTTGGTTAAAAATCAGAATGATTTCATCCCCATCAAAGATTTGACGCAAAAAATCGCCGTTGTGTCCATTGATGCCAATTCTGAAACGCCTTTTCAAAAAATGGCAGCCAATTACACCATCATTGATAACTATATTTTACCGATAAATGCCACCGATTCAGCAGTCCAAAAAGTGGTTTTACAAACCCAAAACCACGATTTAATCATCCTCGGCGTCCATTTGCAAAATATTCGCCCGGGAGCAAAATATGGTATTACTGATTTTAATCAAAAAGCATTATCAGCGTTATCAAAATCGGGTAAAAGTGTCATCGTTATTTTTGGAAATCCCTATTCTTTGGATAAATTACAAGGCTTAAATGAAGCAAAAGCGGTCATAATGTCCTATCAATTAACGCCTTACACCGAAGAAGCTACCGCCCAAGCCCTTTTTGGGGCGATACCATTTCAAGGACATTTACCCGTTTCTGTGAATCAAAATTTTGCAGCAGGAATGGGTATTTCAACTAAAAGTATCGGTCGATTGGCGTATGGTATTCCTGAAATGGTGGGCATTGATAGCCGTGTTTTAATCTCCAATATTGATTCAGTGATTAATGTGGGTTTAAAAGAAAAAGCCTACCCTGGCGCAACAGTTCAGGTGGCTAAAGAAAGCCGCGTTATCTATCAAAAAAACTATGGATTTCATACTTATGAAGCCGCTATAAATGCACCGCAAATTACATCCATCTCAGTCGTTTCAAAAGATAAAAAAAACGATGTGATGGATGAAAAAGTGAAAGCGCCATCCAACTCAAAACCCGAAACTCAAAACTCAAAACCCCAAAA
>JANPHO010000170.1:0-11066 GCA_031424515.1 Saprospiraceae bacterium | reverse complement strand
CGCGCTTGGAATACAGTGTTTTACCCTATAAACGCTTTAATAATGAGCGCATCACCATTCAATATTCAATAGGACCCGAGTATTCGCAATATGGTGATACCACGCTCTATTTTAAAACGAAGGAGATTTTAATCAAGCACCGTTTGGGCGTTAATGGTTCATTCACAAAACCGTGGGGTAGCATTAATATTGGCGCAGGGTGGACTAATTACTTGGATGATTTTGATAAAAACAACCTTTTTATCGGTGGAGGTATTAGCTGGAGAGTTTTTAAAGGATTTCAATTTGGAGTAGGTGGTAATTTTGAGTTTATCAGAGACCAAATTTCACTGCCCAAATCAGGTGCTTCAAGGGATGATGTTTTGACTCGCCGTAGACTTATCGCTTCTAATTTCTCTTATTTTATGGGCGTGGGATTCAGCTATCGATTCGGTTCTATTTACAACAGTCAAGTAAACCCAACTTTCAAGGGGTTGAATTACTCGTTGAATTTTTAGAAATGAGAATTTGATTTGTTGAAGATTTGAGGATGCGACGAGTCAAATCCTCAAATCCTCAACAAATCGCATCTTCAACAAATCAAATCCTCTTAAAAAAATCAATCTTTCTTAGCCGTTACATCATATTTTAAGCCTTTCCAGCTTTTCAATACAATTTTGACTGAACCTACTGAAACTGGGGATTCAATCATTAAAGGAATTTTATTGGCATCATCACTTGCCCATATTTTCATTTCAGTGCCTTCTTTAAAAACATTGCCACTCACCACTCGCGGCGTAAATTTTATGGTTGACCAAGTGCCTTGATCCCTTATTTTCTTATTTTCTTTTCCTAAAAACTTATATTTTAACGGGTAAATCTCTTCATCAAGCATCAATTTGATGGGATATTCCTGCCCCATTTGAGCATTATCGTAATTCAAAGTACGGCTGTAATAGACAATAGAAAGGACATCGTGCATGCTCTCGCTCAAACTTACCTCACCTTTTTTATCAATCGCGTATTTATTATTGCCTCTTTCAAAAGTAGCTTTTTTGCCTACTTGGTCGTATTTTACTTTATCATACAAGCGATATTTACCTTCATTGACTTCTCTTATGGACATACTTGGGAGCATTGTCGCTTTATCCACGTATGTATCGTAACTATCTCTTACCTTAAAAAACCATTCATAACTATCGTAAGTCCTACCCGTAGCCGCTAAATGGTACTGACCACCTGTATCATCAATTTTGAAAGTCACCTCACCCGCTGGAACCCATATAAAATTGAGGTTATAATATATTTTATAAACCAATTCCTCACCCGATTGAAAAGCAGAATTATCTACGGGCATACTAATAGAAGAAGAAGGTGTTTCATACTGAGAGGTAGTGACAGAGGGCTGTTGATTCTTGCCTGTAAAAGACATCATCACAACTAAAACAGGAGTAAACAAAAAGCTTTTTTTAAGAAGATTTTTCATAGCCAAATGATTTCAACATATTTACTTTTAGTATAAAAACTAATCCAATTAACGCCGGCACAATCAGGTTTATTATCCATAATGTAAAGGTCGCCGCGAGGATACTTATCTTATTAGCATTAAACATGCCCCAAATTTGTAGGGCAATTTCGCCTCTTGCCAACAAGCCCATAACAGGTGGTAAAGGAATACTCGTTTGCAATAAATAGATGGTTGCGATACTCGACATACCCCTCAGTAAAGGCACGTTAATGCCGAAAAATCGGAGCATAAAATAATACTGCACACCATATATTAAGTAACGAATGAACGCCCATAAAAGCGTCTTTGCTAATTCCCTTCGTGAATATTGCCGGATGACGTTGATATTCTTTATTAAACGTGGAAAACGATACAGAAATCGTACTTTTTTGAATATCGGGATAACGAATTCCAGATTTAAAAAAATCATCAGTAATATACCTATCAACACCAAACCCATGAAAATAATTCCCCGCAAAACGTACTTATCTATCTGCCACAGTACTATCAAAAAGTATGCGAAACCTAAAAAGCCAAATGCAATTAACACAATTTGTTGCGCCCAACTGCCCACAAAAGTCGAAAAGACGCCTTTCATGGCATTTTTAGGCTTTAAAAATAATAACCGTCCGCCAAAATCACCGACCCGATTGGGCATAAATAAAGAAGAAGTCACGCCTGCCAAAACAGCTTTGAAGGCTTTCCAGAATGAAATATCTTCACTATGCCTAATGAGAGGCAACCATTTCAGGGTTTCAGCCGCCCAATTGAGAGGCAATAAAATGAGCGTTAAAACAAGCCATGCCGAGTGCCTCCCCCTCAGTTCTAAGAGAAAAAGTGCTTTTATTTCATCAAAATTCTCCCTTTTAAACACTTCATACCATAAAAGGAGAGCAAAGAGGACGAAAACACCGCTTTTGATGAGCCAACTAATGTAAGTAGGTTGTCGCCTAAAGAATAGAAGAACTTTATAGTAAGTTTTCAATAAATCAATTTTTGAAATGCAAAGGTCGAATAATAATTGGGTTTCATAAAATCTAATGCAGTATTTTAATCATAAAAAAATTTAAAAATTTTTGTTTTAAAATAAAAAGACTTTACTTTGTAATATATTCAAAATGGCGTTTAAGTATCCGTCATTTTGACGCTCCTGAAGCCATAAAAGCACAAAATTTTAACTTTTTTTTAATCAAATTTTAAGGATTTGGTTACAGCTATAAATGAGTGAAAATAAGAAATATCGCATATTGGGCATTGACCCCGGCACCAATTTTTTGGGCTATGCCATCCTTGAAGTTGATGGAAAAACTTTGAACCTCATCGCCATGAGTACGCTCGCGCTGTCTCACTTGGATGAACAACAAGAAAAGCTCAAGCGCATTTTTGAAAAAATAGATTGGGCTATCCGCCATTTCCAACCCGACCAAATGGCGATAGAGCAGCCTTTTTTTGCTAAAAATGTACAATCCATGCTCAAACTCGGTAGAGCGCAAGGCGTGGCAATTGCCGCAGCTATTAACAATAATATTCCCATTGAAGAATATTTGCCCAAAGAAGTCAAAAAATCCGTTGCTGGAAATGGCAATGCTTCTAAAGAACAGGTGGCAGCTATGCTTGGGCACATTTTAGGTCGCCCCATAGAGCCCAGTTATTATGATGCTTCTGACGCCTTAGCTTTGGCCGTTTGTCACTATTATTTGACTAAAAACGCTTTAGGGAAACGTAAAAAAGCCAACTCATGGGCAAGTTTTTTAAGTGAAAACCCTAAAAGAGTATTGAAATAGTAGCGAAGTAAGGCGTAAAACAAAAAATAATCTACCCAATTTTATCATTCTATTTTCTTTAATCAAGGCAAATTTTTCGAGAAATAATGGATTATTTAAGAAGAATTTAACGCAGAGTAAAGAAAATAGAATGATAAAATTGGGTAAATTATTTTTTGTTTTACGCCTAAACATTACCCCCTCAGTATAACCACTCAAAATTTTCCTTTTTACGATAATTATGCTTTTTAAATGATAGAAAATTAATAAAAAGCTAACATCAAATTCATTATACAGATATGCCATAAAAGTTTAATTTTGCCTTCTAAGTTTTAAAAACTATTCAAAATAGGTAAAATCGATTTTTTATGATTCTTAAAATAGTCAATAAATCCCAAAATGCACTCCCTGCGTATGAAACTGAAGGCTCGGCAGGCATGGATTTGAGAGCCGATATTTCAGATAACATTACTCTAAAACCCTTGGAGCGCGCCATGATTCCGACGGGATTATTCATCGAATTGCCTCTGGGTTACGAAGCACAAGTGCGCCCACGCAGCGGATTAGCGGCTAAAAGAGGCTTAACTTGTCTCAATTCACCTGGCACGATCGACTCAGATTATCGCGGCGAACTCAAAGTTATATTGGTTAATTTGTCCAACGAGACCCAAGTGATAGAACCAGCCGAACGCATTGCCCAAATGGTAATAGCCAAACATGAAAGAGTGACTTTGCATGAAGTACAAATCTTAAATGATACTTTGAGAGGTGCTGGCGGATTTGGCAGTACTGGCACTAAATAATACTTGCTTTTTGAATATTTTGGAATTATATTTGTTTAGGTAAGTTAAGCACATTTTCTATTGTTGATTTTCACCAAAAAACTGAAAATCAATTTTTTACACATAAACAATAAATATCAAGCCCAAATTTTATGAAAATTATTATCCCTATGGCTGGCAAAGGCTCACGCTTACGCCCCCATACGTTAACCGTCCCGAAACCATTGATTTCAGTCGCTGGAAAACCAATTGTTCAACGACTTGTAGAGGATTTGGCCACTTCTTATAATGGAGAAATTGATGAAGTTGCCTTTATAACAGGTGAATTTGGTGAAGATGTAGAGAGAAACTTAATAGCCATCGCCGAAAAAATTGGCGCAAAAGGCACAATATACAAGCAGGATGTTCCTCTTGGCATCGCCCATGCTATCGGTTGTGCGGCAGCAAGTTTATCCGGTAATATAATAGTCGCATTCGCGGATACCCTTTTCAGAGCTAATTTTCATTTCAATGCCAATGAAGATGGTATTATTTGGACTCAAAAAGTAGATGACCCTTCGTCGTTTGGTGTCGTGAAAATAGACATGGAAAATGTCATTACTGAGTTCGTGGAAAAGCCGAAAAGCTTTATCTCTAACCTTGCCATAGTCGGTATATACTATTTCAAAGATGGCGATAAACTCAGACAGGAAATCAATTATTTGATTGAAAATAATATAAAACTGCGTGGCGAATACCAATTAACAAGTGTTCTCGAAAATATGAAAACCAACGGAACACGCTTCCGCACGGCTCAGATTGACGAATGGATTGATTGTGGCAATAAAGAAGCCGTAGTTCACGCCAATAAACGCATGTTAGACATCAAAAAAACGGAAGTTTTGGTAGCTGAATCCGCTCAATTAATCAATGCAGTTATTATTCCGCCTTGTTTTATCGGGGAAAAAGCAATAGTGAAAGACTCTGTAATAGGCCCTTATGTATCCGTGGGCAATAATTCAGTTATCAAAGAAAGCATCATAATCAATAGCGTGATTGGTGAAGATACTGTCATCAAAGATGCTACTATGAGCAACAGTATGGTGGGTAATTACGTTGAATATAAAGGTCATAAATCAGAACTGAGTATCAGCGATTATTCCAAATATGCTTCTTAAAATTTTATTAAAACATTGAAAGGAAGCATCTGTTAGATAATAATAAAGTCTATAACGCTAACCCCTCAGTATTAACTGCTTTTTAAGCTATACTGAGGGGTTACTAATTTTAATAAAAGCCGTCTTTATTACGTAGGTAAAGAATAAGCCCGCACTAAAACCCTAAAAAAGTGGTTTTAATAAAAAACTTAAAATAACACTGAAATACACCAAATATTTCAAAAAAAAGCAATGAGAGATATAGCTAAAAAATTGATTATCAATAGTTTAATGCTGAGCATACCCCTCAGTATGTCAGCCCAAACGAGCAATACCAATCAAGGTAAATATGCCCGCATGAGCGAAGAAGAAATCCAGCTTCAAGATAAATATCTGGCTGCTATTGGTCAGCAACAAATTGGTAAAATGGAGGGAGCAGCAAAGCTTTTTCAAGAAGTTTTCGAAAAAAATCCCAAATGTGATGCTTGTGCTTTTCAACTGACCCGCATTTACACTATCACGGGTGACAATCAAAAAGCTATTGATTTTGCTAAAAAAGCTTACGCAATCGATGCCAACAACAAATGGTACAAATTGGCTTTAGCGGAGTCGTTGGAAAAAATAGGAAAAGATAAAGAAGCCGCTGAGATTTTTAAAGCACTTTCGGAAGGCAATTCTTTTGATGCCGAATACACCCAAAAAATGTATTTCAGATGGGCTTATTGCTTAGTGAGAACGGGTGAACCAGCCAAAGCGTTGAAAGTTTTTGACGAATTAGAAAAGAAAATTGGCTTGACCGAGGACATTACCACCAAGCGTGTCACACTCTACGAAACGATGGGTGAACCTAAAAAAGCAGCCAACGAAATAAAAAAATTAGCTGACAAATTTTCACAAAATATTGATTATCAACATCTTGCTGCTGATTATTTCACAAAATTAGGCGACAAAGCCACCGCTGCAATTTTGCATCAACGTGTATTGAAACTTGACCCGAATAATTCTAAATCGCGTTTAGCCGTTGCAAGTGTTCAAAAACCGGCTTCGGGCAGTGCTGATAATGAAATAGCGTATTTAAATACGTTGAAAGATTTATTTAAAAAACAAGATATTAAAATAGATGATAAAATAAAAACGTTTTTACCCTACGCCAATAAAATTGCGGAAGGCAAAGACAAAACCTTAGCTGCTACTGGTTTAGAATTAGCGCAAATCATCGAACAGGTGCATCCCGCAGATGCTAAATCTTACTCTTTGATGGGCGATATGCTTTATTATAATGGTAAAACTGCTGAATCAATCACTAAATATAAAAAGTGCATTGAATACAATAAATCCATTTATGCCGTTTGGGAGCAAATGATGTACGCCCAAGAGGAACTCGGCTCTTATGATGATTTGATAAAAACGAGTGAACAAGCGATGGATTTATTCCCTAATCAAATAATGCCCTATTTTTTTAATGGCTTATCCAACGAAAAAAAAGGGAAACTTAGCGAAGCGGAAACGTCTCTTGAGCAAGCGGTAATGATGTCATCCAAGAAGCCTTCTTTGAAACATGATGCGCTTATTGAAATGGGCGTAACATATTCAAAATCAAAGAATTACGACAAGTCCGATAAGGCATTTGAAGATGCTTTAAAACTGAATAATAAATCGTCGATAGCCATGATAAAATACGCCAATTCTCTTTTACAACAAGGTAAAACGGACAAAGCGCAACCCATGGCGGAAGAAGCGCTCAAACTATCCATGGAAAGTGACCCCTCAGTACTGGAGCTTTACGGCGACTATCTTTTCAAATCTGGGAATAAAGAAGAGGCGCTCAAATATTGGTCAAAAGCCAAGGGAAGAGGTGCAAAATCGGCTGGTTTAGAAAAGAAAATTGTAGAGAAAAATTTAGTAGAATAATATAAATCAAGTACGAATCAGACTGTTCATATTTTAACCAAATTTCAATGATTAGAATTAATTTTTTGCATATAGTTTTTCTTGTTTCAGCTTTTACATTATCGAATTGTAAAACTTCGAAAAATGTTACGAGCGCAAAGCCTGAACCCGTTGCTACATCAGCTTTCACCGCTGCCTCCGTTTTAAAAAAAATGGATGATAATGATTTGAAAGTGGATTGGATGTCAGGCGATGTCGGCACTGATTATCAAGGGAAACCGATGAATATTTCAGCCAATATGAATGTTCGTTTCAGACGAGACAGCGTTATATGGATGAATATTAAAAAATTGGGCTTCAATGTAGCGAGGGCGAAAATAACGCCCGATTCAATATTTGTCATCAATTATTTACAGAGCAGTTATATTGCTCAAGACTTAAAATACATAGAAAGGAAGTTCAATCTGCCCGCCAATTTTGATGTTATTCAAAATCTGATGCTCGGAAATGCCATCTTTTTAACCGATAAAAAGCAGTTGAAATTAGAAAAAGCCACATCTGGTGATTGGGTACTGAGGGGGAGCAACGAACAATGGAAAACATCCTACACGCTTGATAATCAAGCAGATATGTTGAAAGAAATGACATTTGACCAGCCTCTATCGGAAAGAAAACTGATAATTACCTACGAAAATTACAATGTACTGAGGGGGTATGCGAATGACCAAAGAAAATTTCCGTATATTCGCACGCTCAATGTTGAAAGCCCACAAACGGGAAAAATCAGTATTACATTAGAAGTGGATAACGATGGTCTTGAAGTTAATGTTCCGAAAGCAATTAAATTTGAAATTCCAGCACATTATAGCAGTGCTCAATAATATCTCTTGCAAGACCTATAAAGTTTCGAAAGGCTTTATAGGTCTTCTCTTTCTTTTATTTACCCTCAGTCTTTCTGCTCAAAATAAAAGAGGTGAGCTTGAAATAAAACGCCAGCAACTCCTCAAACAGATAGAAACCACTACGCTGCAACTCAATAAGGCACAACAAACGCGCACCGCTGCACGTGATAAATTGGAAGCGGTTCAGACCCAAATAGAAACCCGCGAAGCCCTTATCAATAATCTCCACGAAGAAATAGACGAGACCGATAATATCATCACCCGCACCGAGGAAGTGCTGGATGCTCTGAATGAGGACATTAATCGCCTCAGAATCGAGTATGCCACGATGATACGCAGGGCGTATAAAATGAAAGTACCGGATAATGCCATTCTTTTTATGCTTTCTTCCAATAATTTTACGGAAGCCTATTACAAATGGCAATATTTCAGAATGTATGACAAATTCCGTAAAAGGCAAGCTAAGTTGATAACCGAAACTCAAAAGTCCCTTTTGGCTAAAAATGAATATCTTGTTCAGCAAAAAGCCCAAAAACAGACTTTAATTGGCGCCAATGAACAACAGCGCAGCATTTGGGAACAAGAGAAACAGAATAAAGATAAACTGATTGCAGAATTAAAAAGTGAGGAAAAACGTTTATCAGGTGAGTTGAAATCGCAAGAAAAACAAAATTTAAAAATAAATACCTCAATTGAAAGACTCATTTCGGCTGAATTAGACGCTAAGCGCAAAGCTGCCGAAGAACGCCAACGCAAAACACAAGCAGAAGCCGATAGATTGGCTTTAGAACGAACCAAAGAAAAAAAGACTAAATCGCGCACCAATGTAGCGCCCGAAGCCGCCATCGAAAAACCGCGCGCTGAAAATATCATCACTGAATCATCTGAAAACCTCGCCTTATCCAGCGATTTCAGAAATAATAAAGGCAAATTGCCGCCGCCTGCAGCAGGCACAATTGTAAGAAGTTTTGGGAAGCAGCAAGTTTTGGATAGAGTGACGGCTATTAATAATGGTATTGATATTCAAACTTCTGCAAATGCTGATGTAAAAGCTGTTTTTACGGGTAATGTATCCATTATTTCGAGTATCCCGGGCATGGGTTATGTGGTTTTGATTCAGCATGGTAACTACTACACTGTTTATTCCAATTTATCCACCGTAGTGGTAAAAAAAGGTCAATCAGTAGCTACTCGCCAAACGATTGGTTATGCAGGAGTCAATCCAGTCAGCAATGATTCAGAAGTCCATTTTGAATTATGGCTTGAAAGGACGCATTTGAATCCTACGAGTTGGATAGCGCGGTGAGAAAAGTAAATCAACACTCACTCAAACTAATCGGCACATTAATAGCCAAACCTCCATCGGAAGTTTCTTTATATTTTGAATTCATATCCAAAGCCGTTTGCCACATTGTTTTTATCACATTATCAAGGGAAACTTTGGCAGATTCGGGGCTGCTTTGTAGGGCTAATTGACTGGCTGTAATGGCTTTTATCGCCCCCATGGTGTTGCGCTCGATGCAAGGTACTTGCACCAAACCGCCAATCGGGTCGCACGTCAGACCTAAGTGATGTTCCATCGCTATTTCTGCCGCCATCATCACTTGTCGAATACTGCCACCCAAACACTCCGTCAATGCTGCTGCTGCCATTGCTGATGAAACCCCAATTTCAGCTTGACAACCACCCATCGCGGCTGAAATTGTAGCATTTTTTTTAAAAATACTGCCTATTTCACCTGCCACTAAAAGGAATTGAATGATTTTAGACGTAGAATTGCCATTTTCAAAAGCAACAAAATATTGTAAAACGGCTGGTATCACGCCCGCTGCCCCATTCGTGGGAGCGGTTACCACCCTACCAAATGATGAATTTTCTTCATTCACCGCCAAGGCAAAACAACTGACCCAATTCAAAGTTTCATTAAAAGTAAAAGAGCGATTTTGGATAATTTTAAGCCAATCATCGTAATTGCCATATACTTCTTTTTTCATAAGTCGTCGATTCAAGCCCGCTGCTCTTCTGGTTACATTCAAGCCGCCCGGAAGTACCCCCTCAGTATGACAGCCTTTGTAGATGCATTCGCGCATTACACGCCATATATTCATTAAACCTTTGCCCACATCTGATTTTTCACGCCAAACTGATTCGTTTTCCCACACAATTTGTGAAATAGCACTCATATTACTCATACAGTGATGGTACAAATCATCAGCATTATCAATGGGATATGGCAATTTTACTATTTTTCTTTCCGCAGCATCATCACCTTCTTTAATCACAAAACCACCTCCGATGGAATAATACGTTTGGGCAAAAGAATCTCCGTTATCCAGCTCCACGGCAAACGTAACAGCATTGGGGTGAAAAGGCAGTGAAGTATCCATAAAAAAGACAATATCTTTTTCAAAATGAAAGGGAATTGGTTTTTGATTATCCAAATGCCCCCCCCCGAGTCCTCGGGGCAGGCTCTCAGTATTTTGCACATTTTCCACCTTTTTTTGAATGAGATTGACATCCGTAGTCACAGGGTCTTCGCCCAATAAACCCATCAAAACGGCTATATCCGTCCCATGCCCTTTGCCCGTTTTAGCGAGAGAACCATATAAAAAGACTTTTATATGCTGAACTTGATTAAATATCTGCCTTTCATGGAGTTCTTGCGTGAATTGTTGAGCTGCACGCCAAGGGCCCAACGTATGTGAGGAGGATGGTCCGACACCTATTTTGAAGATGTCGAAAACCGAAATGCGTTCTTCAATCATTTTAATTAAAATTTGGTTGTATTTAGTTTCAATTAGCTTTTATATAGTTAGGCTTAAAATAAATAACCGCCTACGTACACTGAACGTATTGATAAATCAAAGCACAAATTTCAATTAAATTTTGATAATTCCCTTTTAAAAAATGGATTAAAACCGCCAAAGAGGGATTTAAATCAGCAAATCTGAGTTTAAAAGAATATTTTTGGTAGATTTTAAAATATTCTTCGTCCAGCTTCGTCATTAAGTTTAGAATGAAGCATGTGACATTACATATCGAATCACCTATGGCTGACGCCCAAAATCGTCAAATACAAGAAACTGTCCGCCGCGAACGCGGACGTT
>JANPHO010000169.1:0-28922 GCA_031424515.1 Saprospiraceae bacterium | reverse complement strand
GTAATGCGTCTCACCTCGATAGCCCCTCCAATAAAAAGGTTGCCAATCCGACAGAGTATGATAGAACTTCTGGTTGTAAATAGAGACTTCTGGGAGTTGCGAAATCAAATTGTCCAAAATACGCTTCGTATGCGTATATTTTGAATGCAATTTCAGCTTGTGCTCATCGTGAATGCGCATCCAAATACCCGAATGAGGCGTTAATTCAGGCATCAAAATCGCCGAAACCACACCTTTTAATTTCACTTGATAGTACACGAGGATACCCTCGATTTGCTCAGCACTATCGTAAGAAAGGCAGACATCCCAAGTGCCCTTGTTGCAGACTGCATCAAGCCACCAAGGCTGCATATAAAGTGGTAAAGAAGTTTCAAGTTTGGAAAAAGCTATGAAATGTTCTTTTTGAGTCTTAAAATCAGAGCGGGGGGGGAACTCTGTCCTTTTTTGATGTAATTGGACGACGATTCCCATAATGTTGTGTCGGTGTTTGTATATGTTTTAATCAGTATTAATTTAATTCCACAAAGGTAAACCTTATAAAGGTGAATGTAAATGAGCTAATTTTGTTATTTTAAATATATGTTTTTAAATATAAGCGATAGTCTGCTTTTTCGCTACTCTCCTATTTAGTTGTATGGTCTTTTTTAAAAGTGTAATTTAGGTTTTTTATTTAAAAAGCCCTAAATTGCATAAAAATTAAGAAAAATGAATGACGTTGTAGAAGCTAAGTTAACGCTTCGAGAACCTAAAAAATATAGTCTCGAAGACTATCTGCGCGATGAGGAAAAGTCAATAAATAAACACGATTTTTATAATGGACAAATAATCAAACTACCCAAAGCTAAATTTAAGCATAACCTCATCGCCACCAACATAAGTTTCGCTATAAAAACGGCTTTACGTCTTATTTCAAAAAAATATTTAGTGGTTGGCGATGGTCAAAAGATTTATATTGAGCCTGAAAATATTTCGGTTTATCCAGATGGCATTGTCATTTGTGAAAAACCCGAATACTTTGATAATCAAGAATATTTGATAACAAATCCCCTACTTGTCGTAGAAGTGTTGTCCCGCAGCACCCAAGCGTACGACCGAACAACAAAGTTTGATTTATATAAAAACCTACCCAGTTTCAAGGAATATGTCTTGATTGATAGTCGGAAATATTCCGTTGAAACCCGCTTCCGAGAAGAGTCCGATTTATGGCGCATCCGTACTGAAATCAGTATGGATAACGCTGTTACTTTCCACGCCATCGGCATTTCAATTGATTTGATGGATATATATGAAAATATTGTTTTTGCTGAAAAAAAGGGGTGATTTAGTATTTTAGGGTAAAATAAAAATCGCATAATTCATTGTTTTTAATGGATTATGCGATTTTTTGTTTTTAAAATGTGGAGATACTGAGGGGGCAGCTTTCTGCTTTAGAATATTTTTGCACTGAAAAAAAGAACCATTCTTCGTTTATTAGTGAAAAACTAAAAAGTAGTATATTTGACCTGTATTCGGCACTATTGCTTAGAAGTAAATCATAAATAAATGAAAATTGGAATTTATACATACGGTACAAGAGGCGATGTACAACCTTACATCGCTCTGGCATTGGGACTTATGGACAAAGGACATGAAGTCACTTTAGCTGCGCCTGAAAATTTCAAAAGTTTTGTTCAAAGCTTTGGGGTGAGTTTTGACCCACTTTACGGAGATGCGGAGGCATTGATGAATACGCCAGAAGTAAAAAGGATTTTGCAGTCAGAGAATATGATTGAGCTGATGAAGTACATGTTTCGGGCTATCAATAAAATGAAAGTGCCTTTGCGAAAAAGTTACTATGAGAGTATTTCCAAAGTGGATTTTATCGTTGCCAACACCATTACGCTACCCATTGTGTGTGCCATTGTTGAGCAACAAAATAAGCGTGTCGCGTGGAGTTTTTTTATGCCACCCGTTGTCCCTACGAAAGAGTTTCCGATGGCTGATTTTGATTTTTTAAATTTTCCCTTATACAACAAATTGACGTATAAAATTGCCCAAAGTTTTTATTGGCAATTCGTGAAAGCGGAAACCAATGAATACAGGCAAGAGTTGGGGCTACCCATTTTGAAAGAAAACTTAATCAAACACATCGGAAAATCTAAACCTCTGGATTTGTACTGTTTTAGCCCTAATCTCATTCCTCAACCGCGCGATTGGGCAGAAAATCATAAAATTACGGGCTTTATCAATATTCCTATTCATAAAAGACAAGAAGAATCAGACCAAACGGCACTCAACGATTGGCTAAAGAAAGGAGAAAAACCCATTTACGTTGGTTTTGGTAGTAATGGAATTGGCAATCCAGAAAGATTTACACATATTTTGACGGAAGTTTTAAACCAGACCAATGAGCGTATTTTGTTCTGCACGGGTTGGTCGGTATTTGATAATTTGCCTAAACACCCTAAGCTTTTTGTCACTAAATATGTGAATCACGAAACCATTTTACCCCAATGCAAAGTAGGCGTTTTTCACGGTGGTGCAGGAACATTTGCCACGATGTTGCGCCATAATCTACCTGTTGTCATTGTATCTTTTTATACCGACCAACCGACTTGGGGTAAAATTGTCGAAAAGAAAAAATTGGGGGCGCATATTCCTGTGAAAAAACTCACTGCCGACAAACTCATTTCTGCGCTACAACTGGCGCAAACTAATGTTATTAAAAACAGCGTTTTGGAAATGGGAGAGAAAATCAGAAATGAAAAGGGGCTTGAAAACGCAGTAAATGAGATTGAAAAATACTTTAACGACACAAAATAAATGAATATTGGTATTTTTACTTATGGTTCTCGTGGCGATGTACAGCCATTTATAGCTTTGGCACTTGCCCTAAAACAAAAAGGACATTCTGTTTTGTTAGGAGCACCCGAAAATTTTCAACAAACGATTCAAGATTATTGTATTGAATATCATAAAATTAATGGCAACTTAGAAAAATTGATGTACGAGCCAGAAATTCAAAATTTATTAGAAACAGGCAGTACCCTTGCTTTGCTTAAAGGGCTTCAAAAAAATGCAGACAAAAATAGTAAGGAAGTAGCGGATGATTTGATTGAAGGATGTAAAAAAGTAGATTTCATAATTACTACTTTTATTCCACTTTTTTATGTGGCAAGTATTGCAGAGAAGCTCAATAAACCGTTTGTAAACATTATTTTGAACCCGCCCACAACACCAACTAAAGAATTTCCATACCCTGAATTTGATTTTTTGAACTTCCCTGCATACAATCGGTTTACATACAAATTGCTCAACTTTTTCATTTGGCAAGCATACAAAAAGCGAATTAACACTTTCAGAAATGGGTTAGGATTGGCTAATTGTAGTAGGAGTTTGCTGAAAACGATGGAAGAAAACGCAGTACCAACCGTTTATGCGTTTAGTGAAACTTTAATATCAAGACCCAAAGACTGGTCGTTAAATTTCAAAATCGCTGGTTTTTTATCTTTAAATCAAGAAGTAAACAATACCGATAAAACACTTGAAACTTGGCTGAATAATGGAGAAAAACCGATTTATATAGGCTTTGGGAGTATTCCTATACCCAAAAAATTGCTTGAATTTATCCCTCAAATTTTGGCTAAAACAAGTGAAAGAATTATCCTTTGCAAAGGTTGGTCAATGATTGGCGAATTGCCTACAAATGAAAACCTCTTTGTTATTGATAAAGCCGACCATCAATGGTTGTTTCCACGATGCAAAGTGGCTATTTTTCACGGAGGTGCAGGAACATTATCAACCGTTTTAAAAACTAAATTACCATCCATTATTATTTCCATTTTTGCAGACCAACCAATTTGGGGTAAAATTCTTGAACATAAAAAATTAGGTGTTCATATTCCAGTAAAATCACTTACAGCAGACAAACTTATTTCAGCAATTAGACTGTCTCAAAGTGACGAAATTAAGAATAATGTTTTGGCAGTAGGAGAACAGATAAGAAATGAAAATGGGCTTGAAAACGCAGTATATGAGATTGAAAAATACTTTAATAACTGAATATCATAAATGAGGATTTAAATTCACTTGATTTTCCTCCTCCATAAAAGGCTGATTTTACTATATGTTAAAGATTTTCGGTTCTCTGAAAATTTTAGTGGAGTTCTGATTCCCCCTCAGTATTTTAACTAAAAATCAATATTTTATGAAGTCTTAAGAAGCCTCAAAGGCTTCTTAAGACTGTTCCTCCACTAAAATTTTCAGAGAACCAGATTTTCTACAATTTCTGAAAAATTATCTATCGAAACAACGTTTAAGTAGGCGTATGAAAACCACGTTAATTTTATCTGCTTGCTGATTTCCCCCGCTCGCGCGCAGACTGTGTCTGCGTGCGTAAATTAATTGGTCAAAGACCAATTAATTATATATGAGGCTAAGCTCCCCCTCAGTATTTACCTGCTAAAAGCTATTTTAATTCTCATATTCCCGATTTATCCACTTTTAAAAAGCGGTCAAAATCCTTAGACTTTGACCGCTTTTTTAATTATTGACATTCTACATCTTCAAAACCTTCCTAAAGACAGCCACCTTATCAGTCCGCAATTGCAGATAATACATGCCTTTTGTATTTAAATGAGGTTTCAAGGCAACCTGATGCACCCCCTCAGTATAACGCTGATTATGGACTAAATCTCCCAGCTTTCTGCCCTGCATATCGAATATATCAATGCTTATTACGCTTGATTCTGGAAGATTAAAATGCAGTGTCAATTCATCGCTAAAAGGATTCGGAAATGATTGAAAATCAATGCGTTGTGCTTCTATCAAGTCTTGGGTGGAAGTCAATAAATCCACTACTTTTATGATGGTGTCACGCCCGCAATCATTCACTGCAATGAGCTTGACGGTATAGGCTTTTTTATCCTTAAAACGGTGGGTCGGGTTCAGCGTTTGGTCGAGTGGTGAGCCATCACCAAAATCCCAAATCATTGAAAATGAATTGGTCACATTATTCGTAAAACGCACATCTAACCCATTTTCAACTTTAAAAGTAAAATCCGCTTTGGGCTTTTCATCCACAGCGATATACTGTATTTTACGATTAATATGCGTCCCTTGAGCGTTTTTAACCTCCATTTCGACATTGAATTTGCCGCCTTTTGTGTACAATACTGAGGGGGTCTTCGCAGTCGAAGTCGCGGGCGTTCCACCTTCAAATCGCCACAAATAACTGGTTGCATCCACCGATTTATCCTCAAATTTGACGGTCAAATCTGGACACGCTTTTTTAAAATCAGAAGCAAACGCAGCCACGGGCGGCTTCGTTAATCCTGCTTCTTCACTTAAAAAAATAGGTGTTCCGCTCAACTGAATATTCTTAGAATTGGTTAAAGTGACTTTCTGATTTTCGGAAAAACTCCATTCTCGCTTGTATAAATTATTGATATTCAAAGCATTAGGAAAACTAAACGAATCTTTTGCAAATTCGCTCATATCATCTTGAATCGCTGCCCAGAGGGCGTAAGTGAATTTGCCCGCTTTATTTTTAAACGCCGCACCCCGCTGATTTTTACCTAAAACCAAAGCCTTTGTCCGTACTGAATCATAGTCCAAACCAAATAGGATTGTTGAAATGCTTTTGAAAGCCATACCTTGCACATTCATCGTTCTATTATAAGGCGTACTGTTTAATTTTCTGTAAAGCCCCATGATTTGGCTTGCATCGGCAGCTTCATCGTAAGTCATTTCTTCCGAAACACTTTTGATGTTCATGGATAAAATGCCGTTTGTGGCTGCTGTGATGTACGATTTTAATATAAAATTCTTTTGAATTTCCTCACCACCAAATCCCATTGTACCAAGCGGTTTGCGTGGGACGTTTATTTCACCGATAATGTATTGTTTTTTAGGTAAAACTTGCCCGTTATAGCCATAATTCCTCAAAACGGAATCCAATTCCGTTTTATGATTCACGATACTTTGCGAAGCCGCATCAGAATGACGACGATACACAAGGCGACCTAAAGCAGGGTCATAACCCGCCAAACTGCCATCAAAATGGGGGAAAACATTGTATAAAACGGCATCAAAATAGGCGCCACCACCGTTCGGATACTGAGGGGTAGGCTTGCCATCAGCCGGATTATCGGTATTGCGTAAAATGGCATCCGTAAAACTCGCAAAACCCGAACCCGAAAATACCACATAAGCCGAAGGGTCTTCTTTTTTAATCACTTCATACGCAATCCGCATCATGCGCACGATGTGTTGAATGGGGGCATGCACACCTAATTCGCACGGGTCGGGGTTATTTTCCCACCAATTGTGTTGCCAATTGCGGGGTTTCCAACCATTTTTACCTTCAATATCCCAACCTGGCGTATCCCAAACTTCCCAAAATTTGACTTGATTTTTATATAATTTCACCAAATCATAAACGTAGCGCGCCATGTAATTGGAGTCATTCACGGGCGTACCGTCAGCACCATTGTCCCAAATATCGAGATAAATATTTTTAAAAAGAGTGGATTGTTCTCTAAAACAATATGAATTCGGGTCGCGGTGCGTCGAATCAGGGTTGCCAATTGTCAAAACCATGTCTTTTAAATCCAAATTGCCAAAATGCTGAAACGTTTTTAAGCGTACATCTGAGCCCCAAAATTTAGTGAAATATTCTGGCAGGCTCGTGCGTAGGCTCTTCGCTCCCACTCCAGTCGTCCCCGTTTCAATATTCCCTGCGGCAATGTCAGCTACTTGCTCATCCGTCCAACCTTCTGTAAAACGCATATTCACACCCGCTCTAAAAGCACCCGAATACTGAGGGGTGGTATCATTTGCCGTTTTTCCTATGGGTGCCGACGGTGCAGTAATTTTCACGGATTTGGTTAAAATGGGCGCGCCACAACGATTTTGAGCCGATAAAGTAATATTGAAAGTCCCCGTTTGATAAAAAACTTTTGTGACATCGGGCAAACTCGCCGAAGTACCATCCGAAAAAGTCCACGCCCAATCGGTGGTATTCGCCGATGATAGGCTTTTCAATTTCACCACTGGGCTTTGGTTCTCGATTGAAAAATTCACAGTCGGCGTCTTTTCAACTGTAATAATCAAGGTTTGCTCAGCAATGACAGCATTATTGACATCTTTTGAAACGCAACTGACTGTATAATTGCCCGCTTGAGCAAACGTTTTTGAAAAGGTTTTAGTGGTTTCGGTTGCCGTCTGATTAGGTAAAATTTGCACCGTCCAAGTGCGGGATACTGAGGGGGTCAATTCCTCGAAATCCACTTTATTGCCTTCACAAATATATTGTTTCGAAGCTTTTATTTTACTTTCCGTTAAAAAAACGGGAGTGGCTGTAAGCTCAATATTTTCGGAAGTAAGAGCCGATAAATTCAGCGTTTTTGAAAAATCCCACTCCTTTTTAATGAGGTTTTTAATATTAAAATTAGTGGGAAATGAATATTTTGCACTGGCTGTTTCGCTTTTATCTTTAGTGGTTTTTGCCCATAAAACGTATGTAAATACCCCTTTTTCATCCTTTAAAGCCGCTCCATCAACGTTAGTAGGCAGTTGCATGGCTTTCGTTTTAACAGAATCATACTTTAATCCGAATAAAATTTGGCTTGTCGTGCGGTAGGAAATCCCCGCGTCCGTCATTTCGGGTTGGAGTTTATTGGAGTAATGGATTTTTTTATACAAACCCATCACGTCAAACTCGTAAGTAGCGGTGTTAAAATCTGTTTCTTCGGCAAGTTTAAACACGTGAAATTGTAGAATATCATTTTTCACGCAATTGATATAGGCTTTGGGCATAAAATTCTTCTGAGCCTCAGATGAGCCGATGAATTGCCCAAATTCTTTGCGTGGGATATGACATTCCGTAATCAACCACAGTTTATTGGGGTATTTCACTCCATCATAACTGTAATTTTTCAAAACATCTTGAAATTGGTTTTTAAGGCGGGCAGGGTCAACAGCTGCCGCATCCGAATGGCGGAAATAATCGAAATCATTTTTCACATTATTATACGCCCGAAGTGCATCATCGAAATGCGGATAAGCGTGGTAGCCAATGCCATCAAAATATGCCCCGCCTTTGAGCGGATACTGAGGGGTCACTTTGCCACCATCGGGATTATCAGTATTGCGTAAAATGGCATCCAAAAAACTCGGATAGCCCACGCCTGAAGTGACCACATAAGCAGTCGGGTCAACGGATTTCACGATTTCATACGTGATGCGCAACATACGCACGTAAGTAAAAATCGGTGCACGCAATTTGTAATCACAAGGATCCGGATTGTTGTCCCACCAATTACCGGGAGCACCTTTGGGCAACCAGCCTTTACCACCCGTGTAATCAAACCCCGGTTCGTTCCAAACTTCCCAGAATTTAACGTGGTTTTTATAGCGGGTCGCCGTTTTCCATATATATAAGGCGTAGTAATTATTATCGTTGACGGGCGTTCCGTTTTCACCATTGTCCCATATCTCTGTGTTTAGATTTTTAAAAACGGTGGAGCGCACACCTGCACAGTAGGAAGTATCATCGCGATGGGCATCGGACGGAAAACCGACAATCATGGTATGGTCTTCCATGCCCAATTGCTCATAATATTTGAAGGCATTGAGGCGTGAATCGTAGCCAAAAAGCTCGGCAAAATCCTCAAAAAAGCCAGGGCGTAAGGCTTTAATGCCTGCACCTTGAACGCCTTTTTCGGGGCTGCCCGCCGCTAAAAGAGCCAAATCTTCATCCGTAAACCCGCGATAAATATCAAAATTGACACCCGCCCGAAATCCACCTGAATATGGTGAAATTTTGTCGTTGGCAGTGTAAGTGATTCGTTGTGATTGAGTAATAAACGGGCTTAAAACAAAAATTAAAAGTGGGAGTAATTGAACTAAATGCGTAAATTTCGGTTTTCTCATTCTAATATTAAGTCATGCTCATAGATGCAAAAATAAGTTTTGGAATAGCAAAATTAGCCTTTAAATGATTGATAATCAAATAGTTGTTTTAATAATGTAAAATATACATTAATAGGTTTAAAAAAGTAGAACAACTGTTTTACCTTTATGAAAATTTTAATTCTGAGAATCGAAACTGAGGGGGGGGCGCCTCTTTTATTTAAATTCTTAATTTGAAGCTAACAAATCAAATTTTATATAACATAAAAATACAATAATTCAATATGTACGAAATTCTACTTATTTTACATTCATGGTTGCGTTGGGTCGTTTTAGGCTTGGGTCTTTATGCCATTTATGCTAATTATGCAGGTTGGCAAGCGCAGCGTTCATTCACGGCAAGTGATAAAAAAATCAATACTTTTTTCATTGCTTCACTGCACTTACAATTAGTCATAGGCTTAATATTATACGGCATCAGCCCCATGATGCAAAGCATTATGGCAGATTTCGGCGGCTCTATGAAGGTAAAAGAACTGCGTTTTTGGAGCGTTGAGCACATGACGGGCATGATTATCGGTATCGTCATTGCTCAGATTGGTAGCATCAAATCGAAAAAAGCTTCGAGCGATACCAGTAAATTCCGCATTGCTTGTGTCTATTTCGGAATTGGTTTACTGATTATTTTATTGATGATTCCTTTCGGCATTTGGAATCCAGAACGACCTTTGTTTAGGATGTAATTTCATATTCTATTTTATGGTATTAAAAAGCACAGAGAACATTGCGATCTTTGTGCTTTTTTAGTAGGTTTTCGCCCAATAACTATAGTTTAACGATATTTTTTTCCTAAAGTACAAATTCAAAAGGATTATCTTTGTAAAATAACTCATCTGAACTTTGAATCAATTTCCTAAAAATTCAACCAGCTTTCATATGAAACTACTCTTTACATACGCGTTTTGTCTTCTTAATTTGAGCTTATTTGCTCAACGCAATTTTATAGCCGGAAGTGTTTCATTGCCCAATGGTCAAAGTGTGAAAGGTGTGGTGGATTATCGGGAATGGAAAATCAATCCAAGTTTTATCTTATTTAAAAACTTATCTGGGAGAATGTTTAAATATACACCCAAGGATATTTTGGAGTTCAGAGTAGATGAAAATGATGAGGTTTATAGAAAAGGTTTTTTTAGGTCTGATACCGTCTTTTTACTCTCTTTGGTTTCAGGAGATATGAATCTTTATAGTTTTAGAGATAAAGATGACGAACTGCACTATTTCATTAAAAAGGAAAATCAGCGAATGGTGGAATTGATTCGAAGTTCAAGGACTCGATTACACGGGTATAGTGCTAATATGAATCAAACCCACACCTACCAACTAAAAGAATATTCAGACGAATACAAACAGCAATTGCGGGCTTTGATGTCGGATTATCCCGCACTTGACACTGAAATCAACAACCTAATTCTGAACTATAATTCCATCCTGGATTTAGTAAAAAAATACAACCAAAAGAAAGGTGAATTATCTTATGTAAAACCTAAAGATAAAAATTCATACTCTATTCTCACGTTTGGAGGATTCGCCCAATCCAACCATATTATTTTTGAGCGTTATTTCGGTACAGTCAATAAAACATCTTTAACATCATTTTCACCAACAGTTGGGTTGGGTTTTGAATGGAATATTTTGAGAACCAATAAAAAAGGATTTGTGGGCATTGAAACAGCTTACCAACGAAATAGGGTAAGTTATACCACAGAATCCAGAGGGAGTACAAACAGCTTTATGATTGATATAGAAGGCCTTAGATATAGTATTTATCTTAAATATATTCTTTACAAAGGCGCTGGTGTCCAGCCTTATGCGAAAGCCGGTGTGAACGCAACTACTTATTTTACAAGGAGTTTGGTCTCTAATATCGAGGTCAATTCAAAACGATATACCAATCTGAATAATCTTTCAAAAGTTGAAAAATCCGTTTTTGCGGCTTTGGGCATAAAAGCCCGTTCTTTTTATTTTGAAGCCCGATTCGAACCCGGAGAGGACATCAATCAGCAAGCAGGTCAGGATTTATACAACCATAGATTATCATTGTTAACGGGTTTTTCGTGGTCTTTTGGTAAAAAGAAATAGAGCCTAAACCTATTTTGAAATAAAAAAAGCCTCAGTTTCGAGATTGAAATTGAGGCATTTTCATGCTTTATACTGAGGGGGTACTGATTCATGCTATTCTCACAACTTTTGAAAAGTTTGAAACTTTTCAAAAGTTTATAAAAAATAGCTCAACATTGTTGATTCGACCGACTACTAAGGAGGTTCCTATCAGGTTTAAAATATCACGGCTTGCTCACGTGATGTGGTTCTTTTTCAAAGGAATTACCGTTGAATAGTAGTGAAAAACGCATGGTACTATCCAAAGGGCCTCTTTGAGTGCTCGTTGGCAACAGATAAGAAAAATTAAAACCAACTGCGCGATAGCGTACCCCTGCGCCCACCGTGAAATATTCCCTTCCACCTTTTGCTTTATCTTCTTTAAAATAACCCGCCCGCAAAGCAACGTGTTTCATACACCAATATTCAAGACCCACCGAAGCCGTTATTTCCCGTAATTCTTCTTTTGTTCCGCCAGGGGCATCGCTAAAAGAGGTAAAAACACCTTTTATGACACCCATACTTCGCCAGCTGCCCGATGAATCGGTTGGTTGCGGAGTAGGCACAAGTAATTTGTTGAATTCAATTGCCAAAGTAAGTCTATTATTAGCGTTTAAATTAATGTCCCAAGCAGCGCCAATTCCCAAATTAGCTGGTAAAAAATCGCTTGTGCGCAAGTAACTAATTTTACTACCCAAGTTAGAAATTGCCACACCTACCCTCAAGTCTGACTTGATATCAGTGACTAAAAAAGCTTTTTTATAAGTAGCCGATACATCCATAGCACCCGCTTTGCCAGAACGAATGTCGTCACCACCGGGAGAGACAATTCCTGATGCCAAGTTAGAATATATGTATTTACCTGTTATTCCAAGCGCCCAATTTTCGTTCAACATTCGGGAATATGACCCCGAAAATGCCATTTCATAGGGATTTCCCTCACCCAAAGGCTGCGCATTAAAATCCGTAAATTGAATTCTCCCTAAATCAAAGTAGCGGAAATCTAAGCCAATCGCTTGCTTTTTATTTTTACCAAATTGAAAATAAGCCGCTTCATGCAAAAGAAAAATATCAGTATTTCCTAAGTTGCGCAACCATGGCGTATAATTCACGGCGGCACCCCATTGTTTATCAGCCATCGCTAATTTTGAGGCGTTGTATAAAATTGAATTGGCGTCAGGCGATAAAGCGATACCCACATCACCCATCGCGCCCGAACGAGCATCAGGAACAATTCTTAAAAACGGAACGGCAGTTTGGACAGTGCCCCCACATTTAGCACCCGAAGGAAGGAATCCATCAATACATTGTGAAAAAAGAGATTGATTGTTTAGAAAAGGCAGTAAAAAGAGCAGAATAAGCGTGTTTTTCATACTAATATTATGTTTAAAAGATTATAGAATAGAGTTACCAATATTTAACGATGATAGGATTCTAATGTTATTGGCAAAGGTTGGTTTTAACACTTAATCACTTTTTTCAGTTTTAAATAATATCGTATTAAAACAATAAAAGCTTAAACTTCTTATCTATTTTTCACTTTGTAAAATCCAATTTTTATTTCAATAAAATCTTATTTAAAGAAATAAAGATTGGCTATTATTGAAAATACGTTCTATAATTTCAAGAATTAAAGAATAAGCTTTCATTTGAGTTATTTTTAAAAGAAAAATAAGTAACTTTGGGGTTCTATTAAGCCTACGTTCAATGGGCTTTTAATAATGAGTCTTTTTATATTTATACCAATTAAAAAATTTATCAAACAAAATGGCTGATCCTAAAGGCTTTTTGAAATTCACTCGTGAGTTGCCTCTATCTCGCAACCCGAAAGAAAGAATTGGCGACTACAAAGAAATCTACGAACCATATCCAGAAGAGAAAACCCTCCAACAGGCTTCACGCTGTATGGATTGCGGCGTTCCGTTTTGTCATAATGGCTGCCCATTGGGCAATATCATTCCAGAATTCAACGATGCGGTGTATCGTCAAGAATGGACTGAAGCCTACAATATATTGAGTACCACCAATAATTTCCCTGAGTTTACGGGCAGAATTTGCCCTGCACCTTGCGAATCGGCTTGCGTACTCGGCATCAATCAACCGCCTATCGCCATAGAGCACATCGAAAAATCCATCATCGAACACGCTTACGCCAATAATTTGGTAAAACCTGATACCCCCTCAGTACGGACGGGTAAAAAGGTGGCTGTGGTCGGTTCGGGTCCCGCAGGTTTGGCTGCGGCGGCTCAATTGAATAAGGCAGGTCATACTGTTACGGTTTTTGAACGCAATACCCGCATTGGGGGCTTATTGCGTTACGGTATTCCAGATTTTAAATTGGAAAAATGGGTCGTTGATCGCCGTCAAAAAACGATGGAAGATGCGGGTATTACTTTTAAAGTGAGTACGAACGTGGGCGTGGATATTACTGGCGAGGAACTTTTAAAAGATTTTGATGCCGTGGTACTTTCAGGTGGTTCTACCATTCCGAGAGATTTGAAAATCCCAGGTCGTGAATTGAATGGTGTTTACTTCGCTATGCAATTCCTTGAGCAAAATAATAAACGTGTGGCAGGCGATGCTGAACCAGCTGAACCAATTATGGCTACGGGTAAAAACGTGGTCGTTATTGGTGGTGGTGATACTGGTTCGGACTGCGTAGGTACATCCAACCGTCATGGCGCGACATCCATTACTCAAATCGAGCTTTTATCGAAGCCACCAGTAGGCAGAGCCGAATCAACGCCTTGGCCTAATTGGCCCATGATGTTGCGTACATCATCATCACATGAAGAAGGTGCTGACCGCCACTGGGCTATCAATACTAAAGCATTTATAGGTGATGAAAATGGTAATTTAAAGGGTTTACAAATTGTAGATGTTGAATGGGAAGGTGGTAAAATGAGCGAAATTGCAGGCTCTGAGCGTGAAATCCCTTGTGAAAGAGTATTCCTCGCGGCGGGTTTCTTGCATCCACAACATGAAGGCATTTTGAGTCAGTTGGGCGTGGATTTGGATAACCGAGGCAATGTAAAAGACTCGAACTACAAAACCAGTGTGGAAAAAGTGTTTGCGGCGGGTGATATGCGCCGTGGTCAATCCCTCGTGGTTTGGGCGATTTCAGAAGGTCGTGAATGTGCTCGCGTAGTGGATGAATATTTGACAGGACATTCCGCTTTGGAAGCCAAAGATGCTTCATTGACTAAATTGATATTGGCGGGCGTTGATGTGGATTAAAGTGTAGATGTAAAATTTAAGATGTTAGATGTTAGAAGCGGTTCAAAATTCAGTATGCTGATTTTGAACCGCTTTCGTTTTTTTTAAAATCATGGAATTAGTTCTACTTTGGCACTTTAAAACCCGTGTCACCGCTTTAAGGCGGTGGCACGGATTAATCAGA
The DNA here is from genome assembly GCA_031424515.1 of Saprospiraceae bacterium. GTDB lineage: Bacteria > Bacteroidota > Bacteroidia > Chitinophagales > Saprospiraceae > JAAFJT01. The sequence goes on along the minus strand of JANPHO010000169.1, from coordinate 14,473 downwards.
AGAATTTTATTGAAAATAGTTAAAATCTACCTTAAATCCGAGCCACCGTTTGAAACGGTGACACGGGTTTATACAAAAAATCTAAAGTGCCAAAGTAGAATTAGTATACCCCTCAGTATTTATTGCGGAAAAACAGCATCTTCCACACCTTTAACACTGTTTTTCCAAGCCAACCAACAGACATCCGTGCAACCTAATTCACGTTTTACAATGACCCATTTGCCTTTTTTCTTCTGCAACAAAGCTTGAAAATTATTGTCAAAAAGCCCTTCTTTAGCCCTTTTAAGATAATTTATATCAACAAATTTAGTTTTGTCCAAAGCTTTTCCACCTACTTGTTGCAATTGCCCAGATACAAAAGTCCAATTCTCTTTGGACATCATAACATCCACCACAAACTCGATTTTTTGACCCAATTCAGCACTTGTTGGAGTACGGATAGTAGAGAGGATTGTCTTTCTAATTGGGTTATTGGTATCGATTTCATATGGAGAAACTTGCGCCATAAGTCCATTGATAATGAAGATACAAAAACTAAAAATGAAGATTTTTTTCAAATTGACCATTTTGATAGATTGAAATTGAATGAAAAATAAGTAATCTTGCCCTAAATGTAATCAAATTGGTATTTTTATCTTGAAACCCAACATAAAACTTGAACAAGTGTATTAAAAAACGTGTGAAACAATGAAAAACAACGATATATTGCGCCGACTCCGTTACGCTTTCGATTTTACGGACTCGAAAATGATGAGCTTATTTTCTTTGGGTGGAGAAGAAGTTACGCGCGAGCAAGTGAGCGATTGGTTGAAAAAAGAGGATGACCCGGCTTTTAAAAGCCTCCATGATGTCAAATTAGCCGTTTTTTTAAATGGACTAATCAATGATAGGCGGGGTAAAAAAGAGGGAGAACAACCCCTACCCGAAAAAGAATTGAACAACAATATCATTTTCAGAAAACTGAAAATCGCTCTTAATTTAAAAGATGAAGATATTTTAGGCATTTTTAGTTTGGTGGGCATGAATATCAGCAAACACGAAATCAGCGCTTTTTTCAGAAGCCCAGAGCAACATCAATACCGCCTTTGCAAAGACCAAATTTTGAGAAATTTTATTGAGGGGATTATTTTAAAATATCGGGCTTAATCGCGAGGGTTAAAGTAAAAAATATGGATAAAAAATGTGTTTCAGATAGAAAATATGCATCCTATTTATCCCCCCTCAGTATTTCAAGAGGATTTTGATGAAGTGATATTAAAAGGGTTTTTATTTTTTCTTTTAAAAAAGATTGAAATATTCTATAAATTGTTTTATATTTGCAGCGCAAAATTAATTTTCTATAAAATAAAAAAAGCGAGGTAAAAAATCATGCTGATTATTGATGTAAAAGACAGCGAAAGCATTGACAAGGCTCTAAAAAAGTACAAAAGAAAATTCGAAAGAAGTGGAACGCTAAAGCAACTCCGCCGTCGTAAAAATTTCACTAAGCCAAGTGTAGAGCGCCGTACTGAGGTATTGAAGGCTGTGTATAAGCAAGAAAAATACGGTAACTTAGATTAATTTTTATTTTATATTGTCTATTGATTATTCATTGAAGGTTAGTTACATTTGCTACTATTAAATGAATCATCGATTAACAATAACAAATTGGAATTACAACTCGAAGTATTCTTTCGGTATATTGAATCCGAAAAAAGATATTCTCCGCATACTATCACGGCATATCAGGCTGACATCAATCAGTTTGCAGCCTTTATAGAATCGTATAGCCTCACTTCTGTCACGGAAGTGAGGCATACTCATGTTAGGGCATGGATAGTTGCCCAAATGAATGATGAAGTCGCTGCCCGCAGTGTCAATCGAAGACTCTCCTGTCTCAAAACTTATTTCAAACTTTTACAGAAAAGGGGTTATATCACCATCAACCCCATGGCTAAGGTCACCAACCCCAAAGTTGGTAAAAGACTCCCTGTGGCTGTACCCGAGCGAAAAATGGATCAACTCCTTGAACAAATGGAATGGGGAAGCGGCTATGGCTCTGTGCTAGCTCGTGCGGTGATAGAGACGCTTTATGGCACTGGCATGCGCCGTGCGGAACTGGTTTCATTAAAAGCCTCTGACGTCAACTTTGCGCAAAATCAATTAAAGGTGCTTGGCAAAGGCAATAAAGAAAGGCTGATTCCCTTCGGTAAAAATTTGGCGGATATACTGAGGGAGTACCTAGAAGCCAAACAAATGACTTTCCCTTTCTCCAATAAAAATGACTTTTTTCTGACAGTTAAAGGTGAGCCCATCAATACTACAACGGTGTATAATTTGGTTAAAAAGAATCTGTCGTTTGTAACGACTCAGGAACAGCGCAGCCCACACGTGTTACGACATTCGTTTGCGACGCATCTTTCTGAGAACGGGGCTGATTTGAATGCAATAAAAGAATTGCTGGGACACGCTAATTTATCCGCCACCCAAATTTATACGCATAACTCTGTTGAACGATTAAAAAAAGTATATCAGCAGGCGCATCCTAAAAGTGGGAATGATAAATAGTGGTTTGGAGAAATTATACAGTTAAAACAGCTGTTTTAAGGCTTAGAAATGAATTACCCTGTTAACAAATTTTATACTGCGATATCAGCATAACATAAAAATAGTATTTTGCATACCAAGTAAATATTAATATAAAGTGTTAAAATTTCGGCTATGTCACAATTTTATTATTTAAAATTTGTTATTAGTCAAAACATTCCTCATATTGCAGAAGAAAACGAAGAGAAATTTTCGGACAGCACGGTTACAAACAAACTTAAACAATTTTTTCTTTAACCACTTTAAAAATCTGATAGCCACATGAGAGTTCAAACGGAAGCTATCCACTTTTCCGCAGACATCAAACTTTTATCTGCCATTGAAATGAAATTATCCAAACTTGAAAACTTCTTCGATAAGATTATTGAGGCGAAAGTTATTCTGAAATTGGAAAACTCTGGACAAATCAAGGATAAGATTGCGGAAATTAAACTTCATTTACCTAACGGTATCATTTTTATCAAAGAAACCAGTAAATCATTTGAGGCAGCAATAGATAAAGCTCTGGTAGCACTCAAACGCCAATTGGTCAAACACAAAGAAAAAATTACGGGTAGAAATTTAGTTAAGAATTGAGGAAGACACAATTTAAAAAAACAAATGCACTGTTGGTATATCCAACAGTGCATTCTTCGTTACAGATCAGCCATTTGAAATATAAAGGGAAATCTCGAGATTTCCCTTTGCTTAAAACAAGTAATCAATAGCTTTCTTTAAAACCGTTGAACCACAATCTTTTTTGTCAATATCGCTTCTTCAGTTTTAACTTCTACAATGTATTGACCACTCATTAAATCACTTATATCTAAGCTCAACATTTCATTTGAAGGAGATTTCAGCATTTTTAACCGCTTCCCGTACATATCAATTATTGAAATAAATTGGATACGGGTATTTTCATCCCAATTAATATTCAAAATGTCGCTGGCTGGATTGGGATAAATGCTCATTTGTTGCTTGTTTTTAGTTGCCGTTACAGACCGCAATTGCAAAACAGGCTCTCTCTCTGACTCTTGAAACTCAGGATAAGACGACAAATCGCCTTTCCAATGAAATACTCTGGAAGCATCCGTACCACCTAAAACCCAACCTCTTGAAGAAGATGCAAAGGCGATATCTTTGCAGAGTTGATCTTTCTCATACTGCACGAATTCCCAACCATACCAATTCCTACCAAAATCGCTCGTAAAAGCCGTAAACAATGAGTCATTTCTAATGAAAGCCGCAGCAAACGTTTTTTGAGTACCCTTCACATGACAAACCGCTTCCTTCACATATCGCGAAGCCGTTTTATCATCCTTAACCGCTGACCAAGTCATACCGCCATCATTTGTTCTGAAAATAGGCTTTTTAGAACTTAAATCGTAGGGAATAAGTACCCCCTCAGTATCATTGCAAAAAGCAAAATCACTGGGATAAAAATTACTTTCAGGAATGAAATTACTTGCTTTCCACGAATAACCTTTATCCGAAGTACGCAGTATACGCCACTCTTTTTTAATGAGATTAACGGAATAAATCCATACATTATCATTATAAAAATCCCTCAAAGTCCGTGAAGATTCCCCCGTTACGCGAGGCACCATGTTACCATTCCATACCTGTACCCAATAGTCACCTATACTTGGCGTCACATAACAAACAAATCTCCGATTAGTATTATCATCCGAGAAGACCATACCCGTATTATTATCAAAAAGATGCGTAACACTTGTATATACTGAGGGGGAGAAAGGAACTGGCGTGATATCTTCCCAAGTTGCCCCTCCATTCTCTGTTCTCAGTACAATAGAAGGCTTGGCGGTAAAACTTCTCCCACTGAATCCAATCATTGCCACCTGATCATTGACAGCTCGCATAGACGTAGCGTCGTAACTGGCAGTAAGGTAATCAATCAATCCGCTCGAATAATCAGAAGCATCATTATGGGTTTTATAGAACATTTTATCATCGTCCTTAGAGTCGGCTGATATAAACCACGCATCTAGATTATCCACTGGACACAACATTCGGATGGGTGCATCCCTATCTTTCACAATAAACTGTTCAGTCCATTGAGCAAATAAGGGAGATGACAAGCCTAAAAACAGAAAAAGAGTGATTGGATTTTTAAGTTTCATCGATAATATGCTAAAAATTGATGTAATAAAATCATCTCCCAAGTGGGTTATGACTCACTCATTATCAATCTGCAAATTCGTTTTACAAAGCAATAGTACATTGATGAGTGTCCAATTAAAAAAATTGACTACCAATGCGCGGTTGTACTTCAGAAATAGCAGACCTATTTTGAGTTAATTGAAAATATTATCGAGATTAGTAAAAATAAAATGTGAGATTAGTAGAGTTATCGAGGAGAGTTGTGTAAAAGATATATATCAACTTTTCCCATAGCATAAGTCAAAGGTACAAGCAAATTTATTAAATCAAAATTTTTAAATATATTTTTAAAAAATTTTAACGAGTAATTCAATTCATTCCATAAAGTTTTAAAAAAAACATTTAAGTATCTTTAAGCTCAAAAGTCAATTCAAAATTTATTTTGGAAGGAAGGGTATTTATTCAATAGAAATGTAATCAATGAATATATATCAAAATTGAATCCAAAATCCATCGTTTCTCATAATTTTCATGCAAAATATTGCACATTCTGTATTTTATTTTCAGATGGCTTGTATTGTTATTGAAATCTGAAAAGGCTGAAACAAAAATGTGGAAAACTTTTCTTTATTTTTTTTCAGGATACACTTGCAGAATTCAAAAACGCCTGTATCTTTGCACCGCTTTAGGAAACAGGTCAATAAATTTTAGATTTTTTCTCTAAAAGATTTGTTGATTAAGATATAAATACTATCTTTGCAACGCTTTTTAAAAAATACATTTTTTTTCAAAAGGAGATGTAACAAATAAAAAAGTAAGGCGTAAATAATATAGTTCTTTAACATCGTTTCGCTCTTGTCGATAATGCCAGTGTAGCTCAGTTGGTAGAGCAGCTGATTTGTAATCAGCTGGTCGGGGGTTCGAGTCCCTCCACTGGCTCTTTTTAGGGAGTATACCAGAGTGGCCAAATGGGGCAGACTGTAAATCTGCTGGTTTTCCTTCGGTGGTTCGAATCCATCTGCTCCCACCACCACTTTTTAGAGCTTAAGACAAAGCAAATTGCGGGAGTAGCTCAGTTGGTAGAGCGACAGCCTTCCAAGCTGTAGGTCGCGAGTTCGACCCTCGTCTCCCGCTCCACTTCACCTTAACGATTTACGATTTTAGGTTTACGAACTACGCTACTTCTTTATTCGCTCGTAAATCGTAAATCATTCTCAAAAGAATATTTATTAAAATCGAAAATTGTTAAGCCGTTGTAGCTCAGGGGTAGAGCACTTCCTTGGTAAGGAAGAGGTCGCGGGTTCAATTCCCTTCAACGGCTCTAATGCTGTTGATGTTCTTTGAGAGCGATAATAAGTACATTAAAACACAGATTTCTTGCGTTTTAATGTATTATAATATTACGAAATAAGGATAATTCAACTCGCACTTTTTACATAAAGTATTTTAATAAGGAAATTTCATAAAATTTAAAAAAATAATTCAATGGCAAAGGAAACCTATAATAGGGCGAAACCGCATCTCAATATTGGCACAATTGGTCACGTTGACCACGGTAAAACAACTTTGACTGCGGCAATTACTACAGTACTTGCTAAACAAGGTTTGGCAAAGGTTATGTCCTATGACTCAATTGATGCTGCTCCAGAAGAAAAGGAGCGCGGTATCACTATTAATACAGCACACGTTGAGTATGAGACGAAAAATCGTCACTACGCTCACGTTGACTGTCCAGGTCACGCTGACTATGTAAAAAACATGGTAACAGGTGCTGCTCAAATGGATGGAGCTATTATTGTTGTGGCTGCTACAGATGGTCCGATGCCACAAACTCGTGAACACATCCTTTTGGCTCGCCAAGTAGGTGTTCCTAATATCGTAGTTTTCATGAACAAGGTTGACCTTGTTGATGATCCTGAAATGTTAGAACTCGTAGAAATGGAAGTTCGCGAATTATTAAGCAAATATGACTTTGACGGTGATAATGCAGCAGTAATTCAAGGTTCAGCCTTAAAAGCTCTTGAAGGTGATGCTACTTATGTTCAAAAAATCATGGATTTGATGGACGCATGTGATACTCAGATCGCTGAGCCACCACGTGCTACTGATAAGCCTTTCTTGATGCCTGTGGAAGACGTGTTCACAATCACTGGTCGTGGTACAGTTGCAACTGGCCGTATCGAGCGTGGTGTAATCAACGTTGGTGAGCAAGTAGAAATCATCGGTATGATGAAAGATGACGAAAAAGCAATCGTTTCTACAGTAACAGGTGTTGAAATGTTCCGTAAGTTATTGGATCGTGGTGAAGCAGGTGATAACGCTGGTCTTCTTCTACGTGGTGTTGACAAGGAGCAAATCAAGCGTGGTATGGTTATCTGTAAGCCAGGTAGCGTAAAACCACACAGAAAATTCAAGTGCCAAGTGTACGTTTTGTCGAAAGACGAAGGTGGTCGTCACACACCATTCTTCAATGTCTACCGTCCACAATTTTATTTCCGTACAACAGACGTTACGGGCGATTGCAAACTCCCTGCTAATGTAGAGATGGTAATGCCAGGTGACAACGTTGAGTTGGAAGTAATATTGATTAACAAAATTGCAATGGAAAAGGGTCTTCGTTTCGCTATCCGTGAGGGTGGTCGTACAGTAGGCGCTGGTCAGGTTACTGAAGTAATTGAGTAATCATATTAATTAAGGCTAATTAGGAATTTGCTAATCAAATAATTTAGTTTACATTTGTAAATTCGATTCTTTGATTGGCAATTCCTAATTACATTTTAGGGGTATAGCTCAACTGGTAGAGTGGCGGTCTCCAAAACCGCAGGTTGCGGGTTCGATCCCTGCTGCCCCTGCAAGTACAAGCGAACCTCCCTGTTTCATTGACAGGTTTGTTCGCTCTTTTTTTGAAAATTATAATCGATTTAGATAGAGTGGCATTATATTAGCCCCTTTATTTTATAAAATTTAAATAAAATGAATAATATTAGACTTTATATCAACGAAAGCTTTGATGAACTTAAAAACAAAATCACTTGGCCCACTTGGATTAACCTCCAACAAACAACGGGTATAGTTCTTATAGCAAGTGCATTCTTGGCTTTACTTATTTTTTCAATGGATACTGTATCCAATCAGTTATTGAAACTAATATACGGTGTAAAATAGTAGGTTATTGAATTTCAAAAACCGATTTTCAATCCAAATCGAATATGTCAGAAGAAACAAAATGGTATTCGCTTCGCGTTATCAGCGGTAAAGAGCGAGCAATCAAAGAACGCATTGATAAAGAAATCAAAGCTGAAGGTTGGCAGGATTATGTCCCTAACGTAGTCGTACCGACTGAGAAGGTGTATAAAATACGCAACGGTAAAAAAGTTATCCAAGAGCGCAATATACTCCCAGGCTATATCCTTGTTGAAGCATTACCTTCTAAATTAAAAGGTGATGTCGTTTCTCAGATTACCAATGTTCAAAATGTTATTCATTTCCTTGGTAAAAATGAGCCGATTCCGATGCAAACGAGCGAAGCAAAACGCTTACTGGGTGTCGTAGATGATTCTCAAGGTCATTCTGAAACGCTGGTTGAGCCATTCATCATTGGAGAAAGTGTCAAAATTACGGATGGTGCATTTGCTGATTTCGTAGGCGAAATTCTTGAAATAAACGAAGAAAAGAAAAAGCTCAAAGTGGTTGTAAAAATCTTCGGACGTGGTACAGAAATGGAATTGGGTTTCATGCAAGTAGAAAAACAGAATTAAATTCAACTGTTTATATTAAAAAAGCGGTCAAAATCTATGGGTTTTGACCGCTTTTTTTGTGTAAGTCGATATTATTAAGCTCAATTATAATTCTAAGTTGCAACAATTTCTATCATCCCGATTATTTCGGGTGTGATAGATGATTCAGCGACTTAAAATCATAATAGAGCCCTAAATTAAATAACCACGCTCTCCATTTCCTTCAAAAACGCCTCATCCACTTCCGCACCAATACCAATCGAATCATCTGATAAAAAGACGCTGCCATTATTACCATACTTTACCCCCCTCAGTATTGGGTCGTTTGAAAGCATCAAAGGAGCATCCATATCGAAGTGAACGACATTTTTAGAAGCTAAAACAAAATGCATTAAAGCCGTCATTGCCAAACGGGTTTCAGAAAAGCAGCCAACTTGACATTTTATGCCCGCCCCCTCTCCTATTGCATTGATTTTCAAGGCGTTATAAATGCCGCCCGATTTAGCCAATTTAATATTAAAATAATCGCACGCTTGCATTTGAGCCAAATTGAAGGCATCAATGTGGTCAAATACAGACTCATCAGCCATTATGGGAATCGGGCTTTGGCGTTTTACATGTGCCATGCCGAGGAAATTACGAGCATTTACGGGCTGTTCGCAATGCTCAATATCATAGATTGAAATTGCCCTTAAAGTCTCAATAGCCGTCGCTTCATCCCAACCTTGATTAGCATCGGTGCGCAAAGGAATGTCATCGCCCACAGCTTCTCTGATGGCTTTGATGCGGGCTAAATCATCTTTTTTATTCGTCCCCAACTTGATTTTTATGGCTGGAAACCCTGCATTTTTAAACCGCAGCGCAGAAGCAGCCATATACTGAGGGGTATTGATTCCGACCGTCATATCCGTATGAATGTCTCGATTATTTTTACCACCGAGATAGGCATACAAGGGCATATTCGCCGCTTTGGAAGCAATATCGTACAAAGCCATATCAAATGCCGACTTAGCACAACGGTTACCAAAGAGCATTTTATCCATTTCTGCAATGCAATTACCGATGGCTACAGGGTTTTTGCCTATCAATATTTTACTTAAAAATTTGGCTACTTCAAAGCATGTAGCTTGCGTTTCACCGACAATACTACGGTAGGGATTGCACTCACCCCAACCATAAATGCCTGAATCGGTATTCATTTTAATTAAAATACTCTCGGCATGAGTAATCGTTTCAATGGCAATTACGAATGGCTCAAGTAAAGGAACATTGAATTTATAAATCTCAACGGAAGTAATTTTCATAAAAAGATAGGTTTTAATTGGCTATTTTAAAGTTGATTCTACAAATTTCAAAAAAAATATAATGAATTATAATATTTTCCATTAAAATCCTTTTATTCGTGTAAAATATAAGACATGAAAAGACGGACTATACTGAGGGGTATGGCTTTTACCCCTTTTATCAATCAAAATATTTTAGATAATTCAAATATACAAGATATTGTGAATCAAGAACTTATGTTAAAAAAAACAATGAAACCTAAAAGACTCAAATTAGGGGATACACTTGGGGTTATTGCGCCATCAAGTGCATTGCCCGAACACATGGTCGTAAAAGCATTGGCTAATTTAGAAGGTTTGGGTTTTAAACTCAAGTTGGGAAAATATATAAGAGAAAAAAATGGCTATTTAGCAGGCACTGATAGCCAGCGAGTGGAAGACATTCACTGGGCATTTTCGGATAAAGAAGTGGATGCCGTTTGGTGCTTGAGAGGCGGCTACGGTGCAACCCGCATTTTACCGAATATCGATTACAATATCATTAAAAAAAATCCTAAAATATTCATTGGATACTCCGATATTACGGCTTTTCACGTGGCTATTTATCAAAAAACGGGCTTAGTAACTTTTCATGGACCAGTAGGAACTTCGGAATACAATGATTTCACGAAGCCAAACGCTTTGAATATATTGATGAACCCTACCCCTCAGTATAAACTCGAAAATGCGGCTGAAAATCTGAAAAACGAGTCTAATCTTTTTAAAATGGAGGTGATAACTGCAGGGAAATGTAAAGGTAAATTGATAGGGGGAAATTTATCACTCCTTTCAGCAATGGACGGAACGCCTTATGGTTTAAAAAATTTGAAGGGTAAAATACTATTCATGGAAGATATCGAGGAACGCCCGTATAGAATAGATAGAATGTTGACTCAAATGCTACAAAGCCACGATTTTAAGCAATTGGCGGGCATTGCTTTGGGCGTTTTTGAGGGGTGCAATCCAAAACCAGAGGAGAATTCGCTTTCACTGATAGAATGTTTAAAAGATAGATTAGGTAATTTGGGTATCCCCGTTATTTATGGATTGTCATTTGGGCATATCAATCATCAATTCACCTTGCCCATAGGCATTGAAGCGGAGTTGAATACTGAAGGGGGAGGAAGTTTGACGCTTTTGGAAAGTGCGGTTGTATAATTAAAGGATTAGTAAGTTTTAAAATTAAAAAGGCGTAACAACATGAATCATGAGTTACGCCTTTTTTTATAATTAAAAACTACAATTTAGAGCTTAATAGAATAACCTACCTTTTTAAAGTTTTCGCTTGGAGCTACATCCCCAGTCGTTTCAATAACAAAAATGATATTCGCTGAAGCCCCCGCTTGAGCTGCAACTTTCAAAGTTTGAAATTGGAAGTTTGCGATATTGCTGTTGGCGGGAAAAGTGACCTTCGCTCCATTCGGAAACTTAAAGTGGGTATTTTCTACTGCTGTTGACTCGGTTTTATCAACTGAAATGTTGACAACTGTCTCTATAGAGCGTGGAACACCCACTAAATTGACTTGAGCATTTACGGTACTGTCCTTGTTTATCAAGTTGATAATAGGAAAAGTCTTACCTACTGCTGGCGATGAAACAACTGTTGCTTGAAATTCAGCAAGAGTCTTTTCGTTGAAAGTTTTATCTATTTCTTCTACACAGCTAAAAAAAGACAACGCCACTAAGAAGAAGCTATATTGAATGATTCTTTTCATCATAAAATTGATTTTTAAATTAATAGCCGAAATTTTGTTTCAAATTAGAATTCGTCTGGATTTCACGAACTGGTAGCGGTGCTAAAATCCTGAAATCAGTAAACGGAATATTCGTCGGTATTTTAGTAATATCCCTGCCAAGTCGCTTAAGATCGAAGAAACGGTGTCCTTCAAAAGCAAATTCAAGACGGCGTTGATTCAGAATTTCTGTCAAAAGAGCCGCCCCTACCAATGTTGCAGGTCTTGCTACTAAGCCCGCTCTTGTGCGAATGATATTTAAATCCTTTAAGGCGTCAGCTTCTTTACCTTGATTGTAAAGCGCTTCTGCACGATTTAGATACATTTCAGAAATTCTCATAACTGGAATATTATCAAGATTTACAGCGCCACTTCTTCCGAAAAACTTAGTACATTCGGTTTCAGCCGTGCCACGTCCTGCAGTTCCTCTTTCGTAAAGCTGGCGACGAACATCTAAAAATATTTTACCTGTAGAATCTTTTTCCGATTCCATCAAAGTTAAGAGGTTTGCAGAAGGAACTAAGTCACCAAAACCACCTGTTTTGGCTGTATTTCCTAACTCAACAAGAGTCGTATAAGTCGTTTGGAGAGATGTATTTACACCAATATTTTCATTGGTTTGATAGTTAATCTCATACATTGATTCAGGATGGCTGGCAGTTCTCCAAGCAGAAACATAATTTGCGGTTGTTTGAAATCTACCTATACCTGATGCCAAAGCATCAGTTGATAGTTTTTCGGCATTAGCCCAATCGCCCATATAAAGATAAACTCTTGATAAAAATGCCAGAGCTGCACCCCTAGTAGGGTAAAAAGGTGCACGAGAAGCGGCAGTACCGGTTAATTTTGTAGCAGCATCGTTCAAATCAGCTACAATTTGCTTGTAACAGTCATCGATAGATGCTCTTGGTCCATATTCAATTTGCTTTAACTCCAATACACCTTTAGTAATAAGTGGAACACCACCTCTATTCTGTTGGTCGATGATTGCTTTAGGCATATAAGCATGTATTTTCATTAATTCGAAATACATCAATCCCCTTAGGAATAAAGCTTGCCCTTCAACAGAAGCTCTTTTGGCATCTGATAATTTTACTGAGGGGGATGCAGCCAAAACCAAATTGACTTGATTAATAGCAAAATAAGCCGTAGCCCATGTATTAACCATGTGTGCATTGGGTTGATTTTGATACTCAGGATTCAAACGGCCTGATTTATTTGTCGCTCTACCATTATCAGCCAATGCCTCAGGAATGGCGATGAGATCACGTCCATATATATTGGTACTTTGTAGGGCATCAAACGCACCTACTAAAGTAGCGTCAAGGGCTTCTTCTGTAGTCAAAGCTGTGGCAGCATCAATAGATTGACGTGGATTGACATCCAAAAGGTCGCTACAACTCGATAAAACTAACAGAAAAACAGTTAAAGTATATAAGAATATTTTTTTCATTTTTAAAAGCATTTTCATTTAATTGAAAAATTAGAATTTTACTTGAACACCAAAAGTATAGCTCTTAGATTGCGGAACAATACCATTATTGCCGTTACCACCTAAGCTAATCCATTCTGGGTCATAACCTGTCCATTTTGTCCAAGTTAAAAGATTAAAGCCTTGCGCATAGAAACGAACTTCTTCAAATATTTTCGTTGAAGCCAATAACTTTCTCGGCAATGCATAAGATATAGACGCCGATTTTAGGCGTAAATAAGAAGCATCTTCTAACATACGCGTTCCAGATAGATGACTTGATGCGCGTGTTTCAGCGTTTCCATTGAATGGCCTTGGCACGTCAGTAATATCACCTGGTTTTAACCAACGACGGTCATAAACATCTTGAAGGGAGTTAAACAAACGTCCACCATTTTCTGATAAGAAAGAGCCTTGATTATTAATAGCTTGGCGTCCAATATCATATTGAAAGAAGGCAGACAATTCGATACCCTTGTAAGAAAAAGTATTGGTAAAACCGCCATAGAGAGTTGAAATAGATGTTCCTATATATTTTGAATCTCCTGGAGTACGGATTACATAGGTTATATTATCATTTTCATCGGACCACATCGGACGACCAGTTGCCGGATTTACGCCTGCATAACGCGCAGTAAAAATGGCTTGTAACGGCTTACCTACAATTACCCCTGTGTTACCTGGTAATATCGTAAAACTATCTCTTGTAGCTGTTTTGGCAATACCATCGTATAGTTTAACTACTTTATTGTCTATTTTAGTGATATTAAAATTAAATTCCCATTTAAAATCTTTAAGATCAATAGGTTTCAAAGTTAATTCAAATTCAATACCTCTATTTTGTACTTCACCTACATTAGATGTAATAGAGCTATAACCACTTGTTTGTGGTAATGACTGAGAAAGCAATAAGTCCTTACTTCTGCGATCAAAAACATCTATTTGTCCTGATATTCTGCTTTTTAAAAATGAAAACTCTAAACCCAAAGCAGCCTCAACGTTACGTTCCCATTTCAAATCTGGGTTTGCAATACTTCCTGCAGTGATACCACCTACACCGTTATAGGCAGTGCCTCCACTAAAAAGTCCAAGTGATGGGAAATTACCAATTTGATCATTACCTGTTTCACCATAACTTGCTCTGAATTTGAGTTCGTCTAAAGCTTTAATGCCTTTAAAAAAGTTTTCGTCAGACATCAACCAAGCCACTGAACCAGATGGGAATAAACCCCAACGTGTATTGCGGCCAAAACGAGAAGAACCATCATAACGCATAACACCTTGTATAAAGTAACGGCTTAATAAGCTATATTTAGCTTGTCCAAAGACTGCTGCTTTACTGTAGCCCGTCCAGAAACCGCCTGTACTAATTGGGTTTGCAGCAGAGTTTGGGTATTTGAAAGCAGGATATCAGGACAAATAGATGTTTTTGATCGCAGAAGTAAGGACTTATTGCTTTCTCAGTCATTACCACAAACAAGTGGTTATAGCTCTATTACATCTAATGTAGGTGAAGTACAAAAT
>JANPHO010000168.1:0-22584 GCA_031424515.1 Saprospiraceae bacterium | reverse complement strand
TACACTTAAAAATGTAATTTTGCTTTTTAAATACTTTTGATAGCTAAATTTTATATATCCAAAATGAGTATCACAGAGGCTTTTTTAATGACACTTTTCATGGGGGTATTTTTAGTTTCAATTCTTTTAATTGCATATTATACCTCTAAAATTAGGAAATTAGAGAAAAACGAGAAATATGCTGGATTCATGGTGGAAGTTTTATTAAAAGGCAGTATTAACAATGATATATTACCAATACATATATTTAGTAAGGAAAAGAGCACAAATGATTCAGTTAATCCGTTATATAAGTATAGAAATTACTGGGTATTAATATTTTGGATGAACATATTATTGCTATTTATCTTATTTATTATTGAAAAATATTTCAGGCTGATATAATTATTTAATTAGTTTTTCTTAAAAAGCCCCCTCGAATGTGCTTTTTAATAATGTTTTAAAATTATTTTTTTTGGAAAAGCAACCTTTAACTGATTTTGATTCTGACATATTAAATACTAAAATTGCTACAATAAAAAGTGATATTCCTCTAAAACTTTTTTTTCTTTTAGTGTTAATTTCTTTGTTTGTATTTATGCCCGGAAGAAAAATTCATTCTCCTTCATTATATGAAGAATATGGATTTTGGAAGCCCGCCATAATATTAACATTTTTAATGATAGGACTTGGTTATCACATTCTAAATGAAGAATTGAAAAAATTAAAAACCGACCTAAATTCCAGTGAAAAAATAGTTGAAAAAAGTGTCGTTTGGAAAAAAGCTAAATCTTTTCAAGGCGGGAAATATCAAATATATGTAGACAATAATCATCCTAAATTCATGAAATTTGAAATAGGTGAAGATGATTATCACAAAATTGAAAAAGGTCATACCGTTTTTATCGAATATGCTGAACATTCAAAAGTTTTACTCGATTTAAAATTAAATATGACAGATAATAAGACTAATTCATAAATGAAAATAATAGATAAATTTTTAATAAAATCCTTTATTCCGCCCTTTATTGTTTCGTTGGGGATAGCCTTATTTGTATTGGTAATGCAAGTTTTATGGGTCTATATTGACGAAATTATGGGGAAAGGTTTGAGCATTTTTGATATTACCGAGCTGATTTTTTATCTCTCAATGACCCTTGTACCCACTGCCCTACCCATAGCCGTTTTGATTTCATCGGTGATGGTAACGGGTAATTTGGCGGAACAATATGAGCTATCAAGTTTCAAATCAGCGGGTATTGGGCTTGTGCGCGTGTTGCGTCCGCTTGTGGTGGCAGTGTCTTTGATTACCATTTTTTCAATATTGGTTTCTGAAAAAGTCATTCCGTGGGCGAATTTGAAATTTTACTCCCGTTTTTATGATATTCGTAAGTCTAAGCCGACTTTAGCTTTGCAGGAAGGTGTTTTTAATGATGAATTTCAAGACTACACGATGCGCATCGGTAAAAAAGGGGCTGATGGCCGCTCTTTAGAAAATGTGATGATTTTTAATAATCGGGGATTAAATTCAAGTATCAATGAATCCATTTCAAAAAGAGGAGAAATGTACACGACTGCCAATAAGCAGTACATTGTCATGAATCTTTTTGATGGAACGCAGTACCAAGAGACAAATCAAGCGGGAAAACAGACTTTTCCTTTTGTGCGCATAAAGTTCAAATCATGGCAAAAAGTGTTCGATTTGAGCGAATTTGAAAAGAAAAAGACGGATGAAGACCTGTTTAAGAACCATCAAAAGATGAAAAACAGTTGTCAATTGATGTATTTTGCGGATTCTATCAGAAAGGAAAGTAAACGGTATTTGGGCGATATGAAAGGTACCATTGGCGATATGTTTACACCCGTAAAAGCTGAAATGTTAGCCAAATCCAAGGCTATGAACGAAGCACGGACTGATTCACTGGCGAAAGTTGCGAAGGATTCTCTAAAACAAGATACAACAAAACTCACGGACTCTAAGACGAGTGCCGATAAGGAAGTCATCAGTAAAAGATTGGATTCGTTGAGCCGCTCCACTTTAGTGAATACGCCCTATCAGACTCAAAAACCTTCAACTGCAATTGCCGTTGGCGATACTTTATCCGTAAAAAAACTGCCTAAATACTTTTACGATCTTGAAAAAACAATGCCTATTTATGAAGTATCCGCATTGAGTACAAGCGCTCAAGAGAAAGCAAGAACAGCAATGACAACAGCAGAAAACACCCTCAATTCCCTTCAAATGGTGAACGACGCGGCGGGTAAATTCATTTATGAAATGAATATGAAATATAATTATGCCCTCATATGTTTGGTTTTTCTTTTCATAGGTGCACCCATGGGAGCAATTATTCAAAAAGGGGGTTTTGGGATGCCCATTTTGATTGCCATCGTCTTTTTTATGGTATATATGGTGAGCAATATTTATTGCAAAAACCTCAAAGAATCGCATGATTTGACGCATATTCAAGCGGCTTGGGCACCCTTTGCTTTGATGATTCCCATTGCAGCTTTTCTGACTTATCGCGCCTTAAATGACTATAAAATGTTGAATTTTGACCCCCTCAAGTTTTTTCAAAAATTGAGTTTTCCAAAATTCAAAAAATCGCCTAAAAGCTTATAATTTCAATATGTTAGACATTATAAAAAATAATAAACTATACTTTCAACTCTATTTTATTTTCTTCTTTTTACTGTTTTTCCACGTCATAAAAAGTGATCCATTGGAAGCTACTTTGTACTTCGGTACGCACCGCAGCACCTTTGGCAATAACTTTTTTAAATTCGTAACAACGCTTGGTGAAATATATCCTTTTATCGGTTTTACAATTCTCTATTTATGGAAAAACAGAACTGTCACCGCACGTAAAATTGCGATTAGTGGGCTTTTCATTCTTTTAATATCATCTTTTTTAAAAGAGATTTTTTCATTGGATAGACCCGCCGTTTTTATTGATAAAATGAATCATTTAACGAGTTTCCAATACGTGGATGGCATCGAAATACTGAGGGGGGCCACAAGTTTCCCTTCGGGACATACGGCGGGGGCTTTTGTGGTATGGAGTCTGTTTGCTTTTCAATTAAAAGAAGTAAAATATCAGGTTTTAAGCTTAATTATTGCTATTTTGGTCGGTGTTTCAAGGGTATATTTAACACAACATTTTCCTCAAGATGTATTATTGGGCTCATTTATCGGCATCAGTTCAGCCATATTAATTGAGCATTTTATTGAAAAATGGGAAGAAAAAAAGGTGATGAAAAAAATAATGTAATTACTTAGTCTGCGTAGTCGCTTACGCTCCGTTTAGCCACTGATTGCACTGAAACCGACTGATTTTACACAGATTTACATGTAATTTTAATAAATCAGTGCAAATCAGTCAATATCTGTAAAATCAGTGGCTAAGCGGAGCGTAAGCGACTATATAGCCAAGCTATTACTAAATAACTAAAATACAGATTGCTTCGCTTTGCTCGCAATGACATCAATAGATTATGGAAAAACAGAAACTCCTCGAAGTAAAAGATTTAGTTGTCCAATTTGAGACTGAAAGCGGCACTGTTACAGCTGTCAATAGCATAAATTTTACCCTTCATAGAGGTGAAACTGTGGGTATAGTGGGTGAATCAGGTTCGGGCAAGTCGGTGACTTCTTTGAGTATCATGCGTCTTATCAACGAGCCTCCTGGAAGGATTGCGGGCGGTCAAATTCTGTATCATACTGAGGGGGGTAATGTTGTTGATTTATTAAAATTGACCGACGATGAAATGTGTAACTATAGAGGTAATGAATTGGCTATGATTTTTCAAGAGCCCATGACCTCGCTCAATCCTGTCTATACCTGCGGCGACCAAGTGATGGAAGCCATTTTAACCCATCAAAAAATAAGTAAAGACGCTGCTCATAAACGCACGATTGCTCTTTTTGAAAAAGTAAAACTTCCTGACCCTGACCGAGCATTTCGCAGCTATCCGCACCAACTGAGTGGCGGGCAGAAGCAACGCGTGATGATAGCAATGGCGATGTCGTGCAGCCCCTCAGTATTGATTGCCGATGAACCCACCACGGCACTTGATGTGACTGTGCAAAAGACAATTTTGGAACTGATGAAGGATTTGCAGCAGGAAATGAACGCGGCAATTGTCTTTATCACCCATGATTTAGGCGTGATTGCCGAAATTGCTGACCGTGTGATTGTGATGTACAAGGGCAATATTGTAGAAGAAGGCAGCGTAAATGACATTTTTAAAGCACCCAAACACCCATATACCAAAAGCCTTTTAGCTTGTCGCCCACCGTTGGGCGATAGATTGAGCCGTTTGCCGGTGGTGGCGGATTTTATGGAAGTCGTTAAAAATGCGGATGGCAGCAGTTCCATCGTTGAAAAATCAGGTTCTATTGCACAAGTTTTAAATGCTGTGAAAATTCCGTCTGAGGAAACGAAAAGACGGTTGGAAAATTTAATCATTCAAGAGCCCATTTTACAGATTAAAAATTTGAAAACGTGGTACCCCAGCAAAAAGAATTTTTGGGGCAAACCCATTGAATTTGTGAAAGCGGTGGATGATGTTAGTTTTGATGTTTATCCGGGTGAAACGCTCGGTTTGGTGGGCGAATCGGGTTGCGGAAAAACAACTTTAGGACGCACCATTCTCAAATTAGCCCCCGCTACTGAGGGGTCAATTTTTTACAAAGGAAAAGACCTCACCAAGCTTAACTCTTTGGAAATGAAAGAGTTACGAAAAGATATTCAAATCATTTTTCAAGATCCTTATTCTTCTTTGAACCCGCGCATGACAATTGGCTCAGCCATTATGGAACCCATGCAAGTGCATAATATTTATAAAAATGACGCCGAACGCAAGGCTAAAGTCATTGAATTATTAGAAACGGTTTCCCTCGAAGCGGCTCATTTTAACCGTTATCCACATGAATTCAGTGGTGGCCAACGCCAACGGATTTGCATTGCTCGAGCATTGGCATTGAATCCCAAATTTATTATTTGCGACGAATCCGTATCGGCTTTGGACGTATCGGTACAAGCGCAAGTCTTAAATCTTCTAATAGAATTAAGGCAAAAAATGGATTTTACCTGCATTTTCATCTCACATGATTTATCAGTGGTAAAATTTATCAGCGACAGAATGGTGGTGATGAATAAAGGTAAAATTGAAGAAATGGGCATTGCAGATGATATTTACAATCACCCTCAAAAAAGTTATACACAAAAACTTATTGAAGCCATACCCAAAGGCTTATAATTTTCAGATTAGCTCTTTTATATATTTCAAAATCCCATTCTACTGTTATCCTAACGGGAGATCCTGTATATCAAAAACTTATACTTTAAAGAAAAAATGCAACTGTTGACAAATATTATTTTGTTTAATTAATGATTGCTTTTATTATATTTTACAATTCTTTGCGTATGGCACGGGATTTGGATAAGTAAGAATAACCGAAACATTTTGTTTTCACTTGTTACTCTGGGACGCAACCATCATAAAGTATCTAAATTTTACGCATATTCTCCATTTGGCTCTACTTTATTTTAAGCTGTCTTCCTATTAAATTCTAAAACCGATTAAAATTTACACATTCCCATGACGCGAATCTTAGTTATTGACGACGAAAAAGAAACAAGACAGGCTTATAAATCAGTACTCGAAAAGCTTGATTGCTTAGTAGATGTAGCCGATGATGGTATTGACGGGCTGGAGCGATTTCTTAACAAAATCTACGATGTAGTCATTACCGATTATAATCTTGAAGATATTGACGGCTTACAAATGTTAGAGCATTTTCAACACATTGATTCGAGAGTACCAGTGATTTTTTCTTCTGGACTTGCCGATGATGAAGTAATTGATGAAGTAATGCAAGGCGGAGCGTTTGATTTTATCCCAAAACCTGCCAACATTGAGCAATTATTGCTTTCTATCAGTAAAGCCATTTATTTTAAGCCAACGCATAAATCTGATTATGAAGACTGTCCGCCAAGTGCTACTTTGCAGGACTGCTAATAAAAGGAAGATTGGAACTTACAATGAGAAAATTATTTAAAAAAAACACCTCCTCGGGCATTTGTACTGAGGGGGTGTTGTTTTTATAATACTTTTTCCATCTCTTTTTTCTTTTTACGACTTTCCCAACATTTAGAAATTACTTTACCTATTTCTACAAATTCTTCATGAGTAAAGGTATCTGTCTTAGCATTATTGCACCAATAGCAACAGAAAACTATATTATCTAAATTACTGTATAATAAATTGGGTATTTTTCTATCAAATTCAAGCTTTTTACCTCTTAACCTTTTCGTCTCCGTTTCAAGTTGCATCTCCTGTATATCTTCCTCTGTTATACCGCAATAAAAACATTTTTTGTCTTTTTCTTTAAGTTTATACCAGTTGTAGAATGTGTGAAAATCTACTTTAAATTTGTCCGATTTATAAAATTTTTTAATTTCAGAAATTGGTTTCCAATAAGCTTTGAGTTCTTCTTCCCAAATTGTAAAACTACTTCTTGGTTCATTCAACTCAATAGAAATCTCGTTATAAGATTTATTTTCTACGTGGTAAAGCCAAATAAATTTTTCTTGCTTTTCAGTAATCGCTGTTTCCATAAATTTATTAAGTAAACTTCCAATTATCAATATTTTATGTTCAAATCAGCATCCGAATATATATCTTCTTCATCCGCTTTTAAAAAATCTAAAGTTGTGCTGTTTTCTAAAAGAATTTGAATTTCTGCGCTGTTAATATCAGCATCAGTCAATGCAATTTTTTTATTCCTTTGTTGTAGATAACGTTGTACAACTATTTTCAACTCCACCACAATATTTTCAGGTAAAGCATCAATTTGACGGAACAATTCCAACTTTATTTCAGAAGTATTCATTTCTATTTTTAAACAAATATAAATGATTTTTTGAAAAAACTAAGGAAAATTAGCTTGATTTTCTATAAAACTAAAGTAATCCAATAAGACATTATGAGTAAAAAAGCATAAAAAATATACCATTTTACATCCATATACTCGCCCACCTTTATATTATACCTCTTCTTTAGGTAAAACGCCATCAATATTTTTTCTATTAAAAAGCCAATAACAGTTGCCCACGCAACCCCATTCATACCCATATTTTGAATTAAAATAAAACTGAGGGCTATAATCGAAACCGTTTCTATAATCGAAATTTTTAGAATGGCGGGGGTATTTTTTAAAGCCAATAAAATACTATTTGGAAAAACGGCTCGGCTTAAAAGTATCATCAAAAATATATTAAAAACGTCTGCACTTGCGGAATAATCATGGCTAAAAGCGACCTTGAAAAGCCATTTGGAAGTGAGCATTAAAAGGATGGACATTGGGAATAGGATATGCCAAAGCCGAGTTGTTTTTTCTTTTAAAATACTTAAATCGGCTTTATTTATTGATGTGGAAGCCAATAATGAAACCATAGAATTACTCAAACCCGTTGCTAATGCCAGTGAAACGGGGAATTCCCGCGCACCCATTCGGAATATGGCAAAAGTCGTTTTATCGCCGCTATAATGCCAATTGACCATCCAATTGCTGAAACTGGTGACAAATCCTCCCAAAAATGTGTAGCCAATTAAAGGCAAGCAGATACTTATAAATGAAAAAATAAGGGTTTTATTAATTTTAAAATGCGGCTTTTTAATAAAATCAATAATTAACCAAGTGTATCTAAGACCAGCCACAATCAGCATACATTGGATACTATTTAAAAAACTAAAGCCCAACCAAAGCGGAATCAAAATACTTAAGGGAAGAAACACATTAGAAAGCACGGAATAGAGCAAAATACTGAGGGGCCTCTTTTCAACTATCCAAAAACTTTCGAGTAAATAGGGCGGCAAGTTTAACAGTAAATAAAAAATGAATACTTTAAAATAGGCGTCTGGTAGTGCATTATGCCCCGTTATAAAATGCAATAAGGGTTTTTCAAAAATAATGAAAATAATGGCCAAAAAGGCAATGATTATATGTGTCAAAACCAGAATATTAAACTTAAAAAGGGGCTTTTGGGCTTCAGATACTGAGGGGTATTGCGAGAGAACTCCTTGAAGAAATGCATTGAGCCAAAAGAAACTAACGATGGTACTGATAAACATAAGGGTTTCAAAATCACCCATTTCAACCGTTGAAACACCACTTTTTACCATTAAAACGGATAAAATAACGAGGCTTAATTGCCTCAGTAGATTATTGAATTGCGTGGCGTGGGTGGTAGTTATTTTCATCTAAACAGCTGATTTTAGAATCTCGACGGAGCGGGGGCCCGTGCAGAAAACTAAGTCCAAAATACTCATATTGGGTTGAAACGCTAAGCGGTCTTGAAAAAGTTGAGCATATTGAATGTTGTATAGAGGTTGAGTCCTCGGTGTTATGGCATTTCTAATATCTTGAATGGATACATCATATGCCTTTTCATAAGTCGTTGATAATGAAACATCTATAGAATTATTCAGTTTCAATATTTTAAACAGCGTTTTTAATATTTCAATATTAAAATCAAAAAGATATTCATATTTTTGAGTGTAAATTTTTTCAAAAATGGGTGAATAATATTCCCAATATGGCGCAGAACCGTAAGCTGTTTGAAGACTCTGCCAATGCTGCTTTTGCCAATCCAAATCGTAGGAAATTTGAACTTGCCGGATGGGTTGTTTAGAATTTTTACCTTTACTGAGGGGTATGCTCAAAGATTGAACGCCCGTAGAATTTGCGATGTGACATCTATTCCGATAACTGCCTTTCTGATAATGTTCACAAGCTTCGATGATTAAATGGGTATGCTGAACGATATAGGCAAAGGATTCAATCGGTGGAAAAAACTGCGCCTCAACGATAATAGTGGAAGTGGAATTCATAATTTAAAAAACAATTATTTTTCATTTAACGACAAAAATAGATAAAATTCAAATGAATCTATTAAATTTGCAGCGATTTTAAAATCACATAATGAATAGCCTTATTTTACTTATTATTCTTACACTCATTACGGGTCTTTTTGTGATGTCAGAATTAGCCCTGACAACATCCAGAAAAATTCGTCTCGAGCTTCTTGCAAAAAAAGGAAACAGCGGTGCCAAAGCAGCTCTTGCATTGTCACATTCTCCGAATAAATTTTTGTCTGCTACACAAATCGGTATCACGCTCATTACAATTGTTATCGGTGCTGTTGGCGGTGAAGAGTTTGCGGAAAAAATAGCCCCTTCCATAGAAGCCCTTCCTTACGTAGGTCAATATGCGCATCAAATTGCGGCAGTAATCAATATCATGTTCGTTGGTTTTATCACGATTGTATTTGGAGAAATGATCCCCAAACGCATCGGTATGTCAAAACCAGAAGCAATATCTACGGTAGTAGCCATCCCGATGATGTGGGTAATGCGGATATTGAGACCTTTTGTATGGCTTTTAAGTTCCACTACCGAGGTTTTTCTTCGATTTTTTAACATAAAAGTTGATGAATCGAAAGTAACCGAGGAAGAAATTAAAGCCATTATTGATGAAGGCGCAACGGCTGGCACTATTGAAGAAATTGAGCAAGATATCGTAGAACGTGTTTTCCATCTCGGAGATAAAAAAGTGGGCACTTTGATGACCAATCGCTCAGATATAATTTGGTTGGATGCAAATGAGCCCTACGAACATAATTTGGAACTTATCCAGACGCATAGCCATGCAGTATATCCCGTTTGTGAAGATGAATTGGATAATGTTTTAGGAATTATTACTGTGAAAGATATCTTGGCACTTACCCTGAAAAGAGAAAATATTGATTTACGTAAATTAGTAAAAAAAGTCAATTATTTTCCTGAAAGTATGAATGCTTATTCTGCCCTTGAAAAATTTAAAGAATCTAAAATACATCAAGGCTTAGTGGTGGATGAATATGGTACATTGGTCGGAATTGTCACTATTAATGACGTTTTTGATGCTTTAGTGGGCGATATTTCTGAGACGGACGGTCAAATTGCTTATGAATTAATACCTCGTGAAGATGGCTCTTGGATTATTGATGGTCAATATCCTTGGGACGATTTTGTGAAAGAATTTGATATTGATGATGATACACATACCCGTGAAGGATTCCATACTATCAGTGGGTTCGTACTTCATATTTTAGAAGCCTTACCTCATACAGGTGAAATTATTAGATGGAACAATCTTCATTTTGAAGTCATTGATATGGATGGCATGCGCATTGATAAAATCATAGTTAAAAGAGAAAATAACGCTTAAAATACTGATTCTGCTTGTTATTTATTAATAATAAGGTTCTCCTCGTCTTTCCACTCTATTATATAAAATTCAATTTGACAATCAAGTGTAAAAACTTGATTGTCAAATTATTATAAAAAAAATCATTTTTTTAAATATCAATAATACGATTTAAAATTCTAAATCGTTTATTTGCAAAGTCATTTAGTTTAAATTATTAATTAAAACCGTTTTATCAAATTATGAAGAATACTCTGCTAAAATCACTCGGCTTATTTCTCCTTGCTACTGCTGGATTTTTTATTACATCATGTAATCCTGATGACACAACACCTGCTGTAAAAGAGTATGGTAAGGTAATGCTTGTACACGCTGCTCCTAGTGCTCCAGCTGTTGACATTTACGTGGATGCTACAAAAAGCAATACAAGTACACTCTCATACACCCAAAACAGTGGTTATTTTCAAGTAGAAGCCGGTGCTACTGCTCGTAAAATAGTAACTAAAACAGTTACTGGTGCAACTGTGGATTCAGTGAACATCAAGATAAATAAAGATGTGGGCTATTCTTATTTTGCTTATATAGATAATGATGCCCCTAAAACTGCTCGTGTTTTAGCAGCAACGGATAATTTAGCTGCACCAACTGCGGGTAAAGGTAAAGTTCGTCTTATCCATTTAATTTCTGATATACCTGGTAATATTGCTATAGATGTAGAGGCTGTGGCTCCTGGTGCTGTTTCTACCCCTCGCAATGATTTTACTAATGTGAAATTCAAAGACATTAAAGATTTTATTGAAATTGCAAAAGGCACTTATGATTTGAAAATTAAGCAAACTGGTACCACCAGCGTTATCTTGACAGTTCCAAGTGTTACCATTACTGATGGTAAAATTTACACGCTTATCGCAAATGGATTTGCTACTAAACTTAATACTGACCCGCAAGGACCTAAAGTGACTACTATCCTTAACAACTAATTCATAGGATTTTCAATATTTAAAAAAGCCTCAAACTTGCTTAGTTTGAGGCTTTTCTTTTAAAAATATGGTGCATTCTGCTCCATCAAGCTGCAAGCATGACAGAGGGGGTCTCACTTCACTTTTAAATATTTAAACATCAGCTCAGCAGCTCTATCGCTCGCACCAGTATTACCTAAAAGTTGCCTTAAATCCTCGTACTCTTTTTTTATAACTATCTGATTTTCAATAGCTTTTGATAATTCTAAAACCAAATTTTTTTTATTAAAATCACCTTGAATCAACTCTTTTACAATCGGTCTATCCGCTATTAAATTCACTAAAGAGATATATTTCACTTTCACAACCCGCTTTGCAATGGCAAAAGAAAGGGCATTACCTTTATAGCACACCACTTGAGGAACGCCGATAAGCGCCGCTTCGAGGGTGGAAGTTCCCGATTTCACTAATGCTGCATTAGCATTTTTCAATAATTGATGTGTTTTGTTTTTAATAATTTTAACATCTATACTATTGGGAATGGGCGACGCTCTCAATATTTGTTGATAAAAGTTATCGGGTATGGATGAAGCACCCGCAATGACAAATTGATAATCCGAAAATGAAGGGATAATTGAAAGCATTGTAGGCAACATTGCTGAAACTTCCTGCTTGCGACTGCCACACAAAATAGCAATTATGGGCTTTTCAGTCAATTGATTTTCCTCTTTAAAATTTGCCTCTTTTTGAATATGTTCCGTCACATCCAAAAGCGGGTGACCAACGTAATCTACCTCAAATCCATATTTTTGGTAAAAGGCTTTTTCAAATGGCAAGATGCAGAACATTTTATCAACAGTTGCCTTGATACCATGCACGCGAGAAGTGTGCCAAGCCCAAATTTGAGGAGAAATGTAATAAAAAGTGCGAAAACCCTTACTTTTAGCCCATTTAGCAATCCTTAAATTAAAACCGGGATAATCGATAAAAATAACCACATTGGGCTCAAATGCTTCAATATCCTTTTTACAGAAATCAATATTCTTCGAAATAGTGCGTATATTTTTGACCACTTCCACAAAACCCATAAATGCCAAATCACGATAATGCTTCCTCAATACTGCACCAGATTCCTCCATCAAATCTCCTCCCCAAGCCTGTATTTGAGCACCATTATCAACTTTTTTTAAGCCTTTTATCAAATTTGAGCCATGCAAATCACCTGAGGCTTCACCTGCGATTATGTAATATTTCATTTAAATAATTCTATCAAGTGATTGCCATGTAGAAGTTTCCCAATCGTAGTTCTCCATATTATTATACTTTTTTTTGTAATCGTAAACCGATTTTTGAGCGTAAGCATGACCCGGATAGTGATATTTTTTATGATTCTTAATAGCGTATTCCACTTCAGAAATCAAAGTATATGTCCCCAGGCTTCTATGCTTTTCATTATGGTCATACATTGCCAAAGTGCTGTATTGTACTGAGGGGGTAATATCAAAAAAACTACAAGCAACCAATTTATCACCTTTATAAAGCGCCACTTCGTAGGTCGGGAAAGGCTTATCAGTACCCGAAACCCATGTAAAAATAGACCCCTCAGTAAAAAAACGCCCAGAATACCAATTGTCGAACATTGTAAGTTTTTCATCGTCAATAAATGCGGGGCGAAAGACCCGTTTCAAATCTTCATTTCTTCGCTTAATAATCCGCTGACTTTTTGAAAAACTAAAATCTTTTAAATTATATCTCAAAGGCATGAGTTGATAAGCCGTCAAATTATCTTCAAAAATGCTTTGGAAAACATCAAAACGCCGATGAAAAAAGAACGACCCAACTCTATCCCAGCCGGAGTTCAGCAACCCCTCCCAATCAGATAAAGTCATTTCGTCTCGTTCTAAAAATTCATTAACGTCTCTTAGCATAATATTGAAGCGTGTTTTAGGATTTTTAAAATCATTAAAGCTATTTTACTCAAATAGCAAGTAATTTTTTTAAAATCCTGTGTTTAAGTTGTTCATTTTGTTTATACGGAGATATTAGCGAGGTTATCAAAAATGTCAAAAACTGTCATTATCTATCTCCGCATGTTTTACTTCAGCTATACCGGGGTTCTGGGCAACGTGGTTTTCTATATCCTCTAAAGGCATCCAGGTATTCGAAATCCAATCAAAGAATTCGGTGTTATCAAACTTCTTTTTATAGTCAAAAAAAGAAGGCTGATAATATGCATAACCCGGATAATAGAATTTTTTCTTTTTTTCAATGGCATATTTAAGCTCTAAAACCATTGTATAAATCCCCAGACTGCGTTTCGATTCTTCCAAATCGTACATTGCGTAAGTGCTTGATAATGAATTCTTTGTGATATCAATAAAGCTGCAAGCTATGAGCTTTCCCTTATTATAAACGCAAAGTTCCCACGTTTTGAATGGGCGATTGAGTTCAGGTGAAACAAAGTTAAAAATAGAATCAGGTTTTTGAAATTTAAACTTTTCGATGTGTTGATAAAACAATTCATGCTTTTCCATTTCATCTTGAAAAGGGCGAAAAACATGGGTCAAATCTTGATTTTTATTAAAAATTTTGCGCTGACTTTTACTGAATTTAAAACCTTTTAAACGAGAACGCAAAGGCAAAACATAGTTTAAATAGCCCTTTTCATCAAAATCGTGACTGGTTCTGAACAATAACTTACCGTTATGCCTCCAACCCTCTGCCAGCAATTCCTCCCACCGTTGTAATGCCATTTTTTCGGCATTAAACATATCACTCACTTGGTAAATAGGATTTTTAAAATAGAAAATAATATTATCCATCTAAAGGTTTAAATCTTTACTGTAATTCCGCATTTGGGTAAAAACTTTCCAAAAGTATTATCCCGAGTCCTTGGGATGGAAAGTTGTGCTTCGATTTTAGACTTTTCCACTCAAAAATGCTTGAAATACTGAGGGGGTATTTAAAAATTGTGAATCATTTTTTCATATGCAGAATTGCTGAAATTTTCAAGGTTTTAATGCTCACTAACTGTTTTCCAACTCATTATATATTTCAGCGCCAAACCATAGAATCCACAGAACGCTCAAGCCAACCGTGGTCAAGACAACTCCTCGGATGGATTCGCCTGCCCTATTTTTCCTAAATTGACGAATCAAAAGCATGTTGAAACAGATAGAAATAAGGGCTAATGTTCTTACTTTGAATGCAAGCGAAGAAACTTGGGTGATACCGTTGAGAATACCGAAAACTATGATTGCCAATAGTAAGGATAAACCGATACCAATTTGCAAATTATTGCGTCTAAATATCATTATTGAGTTTTAATTATATTGCTAAAACGTAAAGATACTGAGGGGGTGTCAATTTCGGAAAATAAAAAAGGCAAAAAGCATACATAAATGCTTTTTACCTCAATTTTTTACTAAACAAACTATTAAAACAAAAATCAAACAAACGCTTTATCGAATTTTTTCATTCTTTCTTCTTTTTTCATCAGCTGCTCTTCTAACATATCAGCCCAAAGAGTAATATATATTGCAACGTCCTCTTTTACATTATGTTTCAAATAAGTTGGAAAAGGTAAGCGGTCAAGTACATTTTTGTCAGAAAGGCGCTCAAGCTTTTTCAAATCATCAATATCGAAGCCCATATCGAGCATGGCTGCTACTACATCATCGAAGGGCAGACCACTTGTCGGGCAATAATCATTCAACTGATCATTCCAATCGCCGATGCCATACATAGCTCTTTTATGAATTTCAGCTTTTGTGTGGAGCGTTATTTCTTGAGCCAAATGCCCACAATTACAAGCACCCATATGGCCCCATTGATAGTCGCCGCTTTCCAATATTCTATCTGCGGTTTTTCTTAAAACTTTTACGATATACTGTGAAGGTCTTGCCATTTTTCCAAGTATTTTAAAAATTAAGATTCAAATTTACGTTATTTAATGAACATTATAATCATAAAAAAGTTGATAATTCTTCCATAAAAAGCTTATTTTTTATAAATCCATGCCATCCCAAAACGATACTTGATAAATATTTTTATTTTTGTAAACATTTGAACTTACAACTATGAAAATACATCCTTAATGAAGACGCTTTTACACTTTGTTTTACTTGTTTCAATCCTTTTATTTCCCAGATTATCAGTTGCCCAGTTGGGAAAAACGCTTTTGACGACGGCTCATTCAGTTGGAATGGGTAACGCTAATGTTAGCCTTGAAGGAATTGATGCATTGTACAGCAACCCGGCTGGATTGATTGGTTTAGAGAAAAAAACTATCTGTCTGAATAGTCATTGGCTCTATGGTGTGAATGAATTAAAACCGATTTCACTCGGTTTTGTCGTCCCTAATTCGTCTGGAGTAATTGGGTTTAATCTACAACATTTTGGATTTGAAAGCCTAAAAGAGAATGCTCTAAATCTCGTTTATGCTCGAAAGCTGACTGCAAAACTGAATGGTGGCATACAGTTTAATTACACCAGTTCAAGGGTTATCAATTATGAGACCCGTCATGCTATTGGTTTTAGTATTGGGCTCAATTTATTGATTATCAATGATTTACGTTTAGGAATTCACATTCAAAATCCACTTATTTTTCAAAAATCTGAAACAAATAACACCCCCTCAGTATTTCGGCTCGGAGCAGCATATTCTATCAATAAAACGGTGCTTCTGACTACTGAAATATATAAAGATTTAAATTATAAACCCTCTTTTAGGTTCGGAACGGAGTACAAACCATCATCGAAACTGATAATAACGGGCGGTTTTCAGACTCAGCCCAATACCATATCTTTGGGCTTCGGCTTTTGGTTGAGCGAAAAGCTGCGGATAGAATTGGCGGCATCCAGCCATTCGGTTTTGGGAATTACGCCCGCCTTGAGTATTATTAATGTTTTAAAAAAATAAATACCTTTGTGTTTTAATCATATCCAAAATTGAAGATGAAAAAAGTATTAGTGGTAGCCGCTACCCCATTCGAGATTCAACCGTTTATAGAATTTTTAAAACAAAGCACTTCGCAAAAAAACAATCCTCTATTTGGGCAAAATGGATATGAAATTGATGTACTCATCACGGGCGTAGGTATTGCTAACACAGCGTATCAAGTAGGTAAAATGCTGGTTCAAAATACGTATCATTTGGCTTTAAATGTGGGTGTTGCGGGTAGTTTTAGCCGTAAAATACTGAGGGGGGATGTCCTTGAAGTGGTGAGCGAACAGTACGGCGATTTGGGCGTTGAAGAAGCGGACGGTAGCTTCACTGATATGTTTTCAATGGGCTTAATAGATGGCAATAAAAAGCCTTTTTACCAAGATAAACTATTGAATAACAATCCTTTAAATATTCCAACTATTAAAAAAGTGAAAGGATTGACGGTGCAAAAAGTGCACGGAACGATGTCGAGTATTGAAGCCATCATAAAAAAATATCCCGTTGATATTGAGAGTATGGAGGGTGCTGCTTTCTTTCAGGTTTGTATTACTGAGGGGGTCAATTTTGCGGAGATTAGAGCGATATCCAATTACGTAGAACCTCGAAATAAAGATAATTGGATGATAAAAGAAGCCATCGAAAACCTCAATAAAGCGCTCATTAATATATTTGAAAAACGACTTGTTTAAATAAAAAACGGCTACCAATTTTGGCAGCCGTTTTTTATTTAAATGATAAAATTATCATCCATAATTAGATGAAATAAAATTTTGTAAACTATCTATAGTCTCTTTTTGTACTTCAACGGTGGCTTGAATCACGTCAATAATTGAGACAATACCCGTCAAAACGCCATTATCAAAAACTGGCAAGTAACGTACGTTGCTGTCAGCCATTACTTTCATGCAATGCTCGATAGTATCACGGGGATTCACTCGAGGCAAATCGGTGGACATAATCTCGCCTACTGTTATTTCGTCTGAATGTTTATCCTTCAAAATTACCTTGCGCGCGTAATCTCTTTCTGTCATTATGCCGAGATAGGTATCATCTTCCATGACTAATATGGAACCAATATTTTTTTCTGACATAATTTTAAGAGCATCTAATACGTGCGTATCAGGTGAAACGGAGATAATTTTGTTGGTTTTTTTCTTAAGGATGTCAGTTACTTTACCCATTTTTGCAAGTTGATTTTGATTAAAGGATTAATTGGTTAATTTTATTTATAGTGCAATAATATTGATTTATTATTTAAATTCAAAATTTTATTCTATATTTTTACGAATATTAAAATAAATACCGCATATAAACAAACCGTAACCAAATTATTGATATGCATTTTATAACACTTTTAGTAGATTGGAATAGACTAAAGTATTTTTGGCAAGTTTTACATATAATTAAAAAATTGACTATCAATGAGTTAGCTTTAAAAACACTAAAAGAAGCACTTTTTTGAATTTAAAATCATTATTTTTTTCTTAAACTCACCTACTCTTATCTAATTTTTTATCTTTAAGGCAATTAAAACTATTAGATTATGAATTTTAATTCTTTGTTTCGTAGAAAATCCATTGCAGATGCCATTGCCAATTCTGAATCCGATATTCACGGTGGCGGCGGTGCTATGGTAAAAAATTTAACCCTCCGTGATTTGACAGCCATGGGAATTGCAGCTGTAATCGGAGCGGGTATCTTCAGTACGGTTGGTAAAGCATGCTCAGAAGGAGGTCCCGCTATTTCTGTTTTGTACGTTTTTACCGCCATTGCATGTCTTTTTTCCGCCCTTTGCTATGCAGAATTTGCTTCTCGAGTACCAGTAAGCGGATCTGCTTATACTTACGCATACACTACTTTAGGTGAAATTATTGCATGGATAATTGGTTGGAATTTAGTATTTGAGTATGCCATAGGTAACATTACGGTTGCCATTTCGTGGTCTGATTATTTTACCAATTTACTTGAAAAAGGGCTACACATTAATGTCCCTGATTACCTTGAAATGGACTATTTGACCGCAAAACGCGCTTCAATAAGTGACCCAACAAGCATTGCAGGCATGGCGTGGAATGATGCACCGAGTATTTTGGGCATTAAATTCATTGCCGATTTACCCACTTTATTACTAACTTTTTTAATAACAATACTCATCATAAGAGGGATAAAAGAGTCAAAAATTGCTACAAATATCATGGTTGCCGTTAAGTTAGTGGTGGTTTTTATCGTCATAATAGTTGGAGCTTTTTACGTAGATACTTCAAATTGGTCACCTTTTGCACCCAATGGTTGGGGCAATGTTTTAAAAGGTGTTTCATCGGTATTTTTTGCTTATATCGGCTTCGATGCTATCTCCACCACCGCCGAAGAATGTAAAAATCCGCAGAGAGATTTACCCAAAGCCATGATTTATTCACTCATTATATGTACTATTTTATACGTTGCGGTCGTTTTAGTCATGACGGGTATGGTTAGCTACTCTAAATTAGGCGTAGGCGACCCTTTAGCTTTTGTGTTTGGCGAAAGGGGATTATTGTGGATTGAAAAAATTGTAGCCATCAGCGCAGTATTTGCCATGGCAAGTGTTTTTTTAGTTTTTCAAATCGGACAACCCCGTATTTGGATGACAATGAGCCGCGATGGATTATTACCCAAAAGATTTGCTTCGCTTCATCCGAAATTTAGAACACCTTATTTTTCAAGTATTTTGGCGGGACTTTTAGTGGCAATCCCTTCATTATTCATGAATTTGACGGAGGTGACAGACTTGTGTAGTATCGGGACGCTGTTCGCTTTTGCACTGGTCTCGGGCGGAATCTTATATTTAGAAAAAGACGACCCCTCAGTAAAAACAGTCGGTTTTAGGATTCCTTACCTCAACGGGCAGATAATAGTACCCATTTTATTCGTATGCACATTGGTATTATTTTTCATGTACAGACCAGAAGTTTTTCAAAATTATGATGCTAATCACATACTATATTGGTTCTTTTTTATTATCTTTGGCATTGTATCTCTCAAGAGTTTTCAAAATAAATGGTCAGTGATACCTGTACTGGGTTTACTTACTAACTTGTATTTGATGACAGAACTGGGGGCAACCAATTGGATTAGATTTTTAATGTGGTGTGCTATTGGTTTGGTTATATATTTTGCTTATAGTTATAAAAAAAGTAACTTAGCCAATCAATAGTCGGAGATGTGATTTTCTTGATTTGGGTTAATAAAATGTTTGATTCAAGTCAAAAAAGTGTGAAAAAAGTAAAAATTTAACCAATTTTGGAGCTAAAACTCTTTTTTATTTAAAAAAAGGGTATATATTTGCTTCATACATTATTTGAGTATGATGACTCCATCATATCGTGTTTAAGCTACGTCGTTGTTTGCCGGCTCTTCCTACGAGGAGTCGGCTTTTTCTTTTATATCAAAAAAGAGCCTTTGTAAATGAATACAAAGGCTCTTTTTTAATGAGGATTTCCATTAAAATCTATAAAACTGCGGCTAATTTCGAGCCTTGTTCTATGGCTCTTTTAGCATCCAATTCAAGGGCTTCAAAAGCACCGCCAATAATATGTGTCGAAACGCCCGCTTGTTTTAGCGGTTCGTAAAGTATATTCAATGGCTCTTGTCCAGCGCAAATGACCACATTATCTACTTCAAGCAATCTATAAAATCCATCAATATTGATGTGCAAGCCTTTGTCGTCAATTTTTTCATATTGAACGCCATCTATGGTTTCCACTTTTTTCATTTTCAGACTGCTGCGGTGAATCCAACCAGTAGTTTTACCCAATTTGCCGCCTATTTTCCCCTTTGTCCGTTGCAATAAATAAATGGTGCGCGGAGAAGGATGAGGAATAGGTTTGGTGAGTGCTCCCGCTTTTTTATAAGCCATATCCACACCCCATTCTTGCATAAAAGCAGTGGTGTTGAGGCTCGTAGATTCTCCTTCATGCGAAAGATATTCTGCCACATCGAAGCCAATCCCACCCGAGCCAATCAAAGCTACCCGTTTACCCACCATTTTTTTATCCTTAAGCACTTCAATATAGGATAATACTGAGGGGTGGTCAATTCCTTCGATTGTGAGTTTTCGAGGAGTAACACCCGTTGCCAATATCACTTCATCAAATTTTTCATTTATTAAAAAATCAGCGTTGACGGGCTTATTTAAATGCAAATGCACCTTTGTAAGCTCTATTTGCTTGCTGTAGTAGCGAATCGTTTCGTAAAACTCCTCCTTTCCTGGAATCTGTTTTGCCATGTTGAACTGACCGCCTATTTCTGAAGCTGCATCAAAAAGGTGCACTTCATGTCCCCGTTGCGCCGAAAGTGTTGCCGTCGCCAAACCAGCGGGACCGGCACCAACTACAGCAATTTTTTTCTTATTTTGAGTCGGCAAATATTGTAAAATCGTTTCGTGACAAGCCCTCGGATTGACCAAACAACTCGCCGTTTTCATTTGAAAAGTGTGGTCAAGACAAGCTTGATTACAGCCTATGCAGGTATTAATTTCATCAGTTCGTCCCGTTTCAGCTTTAACCACGAATTCAGCATCGGCTAAAAAAGGTCGCGCCATAGAAACCATATCTGCACAACCCTCAGAGATGATTTTATCAGCAATATCGGGCATATTGATGCGATTAGTCGTCACTAAGGGGATATTTACCTTGCCCATTAAGCGTTTTGTTACCCAAGCAAAACCGCCGCGCGGCACCATTGTCGCAATGGTCGGAACGCGGGCTTCATGCCAGCCAATGCCTGTATTGATGATGGTCGCACCCGCTTTTTCAATCTCTTTTGCTAAGTATTCAACTTCCTCCCATGTACTGCCATCATCCACCAAATCCAACATCGAAAGGCGATAAATGATGATAAAATTACGCCCCACTTTTTCACGAATACCCCGCACAATATTTATAGGAAATTGAATGCGATTTTCAAAACTTCCGCCCCATTTATCCGTTCTTTTATTGGTCTTTGAAGCGATGAATTGATTGATGAGATAACCTTCTGAACCCATGACCTCAACCCCATCGTAACCCGCTTCTTTAGCCAAAGCTGCCGCTGAAATATAGTTGTTTATTGTCCTCCTGACACCCCAACTCGGCAATGCAAAAGGCTTAAAAGGAGTGATAGGTGACTGTATGGCACTCGGTGCTACACTCCACGGCTGATACGCATAACGCCCAGCATGAAGAATCTGCATACAAATTTTCCCCCCCTCAGTATGAACGGCATCCGTAATGATTTTATGTTTTTTTACGTGACTGCTATTGGTCATTCGAGCCGCTTTGGGCATCACTGTACCGAAATAATCGGGAGAAATACCGCCTGTAACTATCAATCCCACACCGCCTTTCGCCCGCTCTGCGTAGAATGCAGCTAAACGTTCAAAACCGTTTTTTTGTTCTTCTAAGCCCGTGTGCATTGAACCCATCAAAACACGGTTTTTTAAAGTCGTAAAACCCAAATCAAGGGGCTGGAGCAAGTGCGGATAAGCAGACATTTAGATTTTTTTTTTAGTTTTAAATGAAAAAACCCATAAGACTTTATAATCTTACAGGTCTATCGACAAAAGTAAAAACTTTATAGCGAAATTTCGCTATAAAATTTTTACTTTTTTATGCCTTTTTTCAAGGCTTATTTCACTAATATTATTTGCCCTCTAAACTCTACTTTAAAACCCGTTCTTATTTTGTTGCGTTTACGGGTCTCTACCTCATCGTTGACTTTTACATCCCCCTCAGTAATGTATATATTGGCTTCGCCGCCAGAACCAACCAATGACATAAGTTTCAATAATTGATTCAATTCAATATATTCATGTCCATCCAAATCAAATTCAAGTGTATCCATAAATTTTTCAATTTTCAATTAATAATTTTCAATTTTGGCTTCTCCCCTCAGTCTTTCGCCAATAAATCGAAGCCCATCGAGGGTCAAATTACGATTAATTTCCACAAATTCACCATTTAAAGTTTCAATGATGGAAGAAAGCCCGCCCGTAGCAACGGCAATGCAATCGCCATCCATCTCTCGCCGAATGCGGGTTATCATTCCCCTTACTAAACTTTCATAACCTAATAAAATACCCGCTTGGATGGCATGAGTCGTATTTTTACCAATGGCTGATTCGGGAAGATACAAAGGCACTTCGGGCAATTGAGCCGTATTCGAGAAAAGTGCTTTTACTGCCGTTTTTAATCCAGGCGCAATAGCCACGCCCAATATTTCACCGTCAGCCGAAACTGTGGTGAATGTTAGCGCGGTTCCGAAATCAACGACCACCGTATTTCTATGGTATTTTACGTGGGCTGCAATGGCATTGGCTATTAAATCGGAGCCCAATTCATGTGCATGATCTATTTTCACCCTTACTTCTGGGTAAATATCATGCTTAACCA
The DNA here is from genome assembly GCA_031424515.1 of Saprospiraceae bacterium. Classification (GTDB taxonomy): domain Bacteria; phylum Bacteroidota; class Bacteroidia; order Chitinophagales; family Saprospiraceae; genus JAAFJT01. Next base: position 36 of record JANPHO010000168.1, on the reverse strand, counting down.
CAATGGGTGGTTTTCCGAAAAAATCGGTAAGCATAC
>JANPHO010000167.1:0-2169 GCA_031424515.1 Saprospiraceae bacterium | reverse complement strand
TAGAAAAAATAAGCTAAATTTGTCTACTAAACTATAGTAGATATGTACAAACGCATCATTGCCCCGCAACTCGAAGCGGATATAAAAGATAAAAGCCATAAAATCATTATTTTGTATGGGCCCCGTCAGGTGGGTAAAACGACCTTGATAAAGGGCTTATTGGGAGATACTACCGATGCGCTGTATATCAATGCCGACCAGTTGATATACAATGATGTATTATCGAGTCGAGACTTGAAAAAAATGCAAGAGCTTATCGGTTCAAAAAAGATACTCTGCATAGATGAGGCTCAGAATATACCTAATATCTGCATCAATTTGAAGATATTACACGATGAAATGCCCGATTTAAAAATCATTGTGACAGGTTCATCGTCTTTTGAGTTAGCCAATCAAGTACAAGAGCCCCTCACAGGGCGTACCAAAACTTATAGTTTATTCCCAATATCAGGGCAAGAAATTATTCAAGATAGTTCCGTTTTTGACTTGAAAAACCAATTAGAATCACTATTGATATACGGCATGTATCCCGAAATATTGACCACAACGGGCAGTGCAGAAAAAATAGACCGACTCAATGAACTGACATCAGCCTATCTTTACAAAGATATTTTGCAGTTATCGGGCATCAAATACGCTGATAAAATACGCAAACTCTTACAAATACTGGCTTTTCAAATAGGGCAACCCGTCTCGATACACGAAATCGGAAAACAATTAGAACTGAGCCACGAAACAGTTGTGCGGTATATTGACTTATTGGAAAAAGGTTTTGTTCTGTTTAGGTTATCGGGTTATAGCAATAATTTGAGGAAAGAAATTACCAAAATGGATAAAATCTATTTTTATGATTTGGGTATGCGGAACAATTTAATCAATAATTTTAACCCCCTCAGTATCCGTAATGATGTGGGCCAACTGTGGGAAAATTTTCTCGTTGTCGAGAGATTGAAGCGGAACAGTTACCAACGCAACCGCGTCAATACCTATTTTTGGCGCACTTATAATGGGGCAGAATTAGATTATATAGAAGAGGTCAACAGTCAGTTAGATGGCTTTGAAATTAAATGGGGGAAACCTGCCAAAGCACCCGCTTCATGGGCAACGTCCTATCCCAACGCCCACTACACATGTATTACCAAAGAGAACTTTTTAGAGTTTATTTAAATATAAAAAACCATGTTTGACGAGACAGAAAAATATCCGAATCAAGGTCATTTCTTTTTTAAAAAAGGTAATAATAGCTTAAAAGACGTTAGTAAAGATGTACCCAATCTGCCTGGCGTGTATTATATCGTTCGCCTCGCTCGGGGACGCGTTGACCTCGTGTACATTGGTCAATCGGGTACTATCAACCAAAAAGGCGTTTTCAAAAAACCGTTCCTTAAAGACGGCATCAATATCCAACAGGACGGCAGCCCACGCCAAGCCTTTTTTGATAACAAAATGACTACCGAAAACATTGACGGATTAGACATTTACTGGTTCGTCACCGTTGATGAACACAATAACGACCTACCGAGCTACGTAGAAGCCCTTTTGATGCAACGGTATTATGAGGTGAACGGGGATTTACCTATTTGGAATGTGGAATTTTGACCCCACCGAGTTCTCGGGGTTAGAAACCTCAGTATTTTTGCATTTTTAGTCAATTATTTGTGTAATCACCATAAATTTTAAACAATAGAACAATGATGCCTAAAGAATACATAGGAAGATAATTTCATATAACAAACCGTCATTGACTTATTTTCAATGTAATTCTTTATATACTTTCCGGTAATCATGCTTGGCAAAAATCATTTCATCACCATAGTGGTGTGCAAATACGATATTACCACTGTGTTCCATTACTTTTATAAGCTCAAACAAGCGTTTGAAAGATTGGATAGCGATTTCTTTTTCTCCTTTAAAAGCCCATTGACAAGTTCTATCCAACAATCCACTTATTATATCGAACCAAATCTTTGTTTTTTCTGGGATGTATGTATAGTTTTTTGAGTTCATATCGAATTCTTCATAGTATTTTTTCTTAATTGAGTCATTGAAAAAGATTAGATCACTTGTACTAACTGGAGCTACTAAGTATGAAGAATTTTTCAATAATTTGAGATATTTAGAACATTCCTTTCAAACATCTGTCAAAGATTTACGATCTCAGGTTGTTAG
>JANPHO010000166.1:0-9524 GCA_031424515.1 Saprospiraceae bacterium | reverse complement strand
GATATTGCCACTGAGCCGCGTTGGAATCGTGTAAATGGTACTTTCGGTGAAAATCCAGAATTATCAGCAGCAATGGCTCAGGCGTATTGCGATGGTTTTCAGACCTCAAAAGGGGCGCAAGAAGTCAAAGATGGTTGGGGTTTTGGGAGTGTGAATGCAATGGTGAAACACTGGCCTGGTGGTGGCTCAGGTGAAGCGGGACGTGATGCACACTTTGGTTTGGGTAAATTTGCGGTGTATCCTGGGGGCAAGTTTGCGACGCATTTTATCCCTTTTACTGAGGGGGCATTCAAGTTGAAAGGTAAAACAAAAATGGCTTCAGCTATCATGCCTTACTACACGATTTCATGGAATCAAGATACTAAAAACAAAGAAAATGTCGGAAACTCCTACAACAAATACATTATAACCGACCTTTTACGCAATCAATACAAATACGATGGCGTGGCGTGTACCGACTGGGGCATTACGGGCAATAAAACGCAAATGGATAATTTCACGGGTGGCAAACCGCACGGTGTTGAAAATTTGACGATTGCTGAACGCCATTATAAAGTCTTGATGGCGGGTGTTGACCAATTCGGAGGCAACAACGAAGCGCAACCGATTATCGAGGCTTACGCAATGGGCGTGAAAGAACACGGTGAAAAATGGATGCGCGAGCGCATGGAATTGTCAGCGGTGCGTTTGTTGAAAAACATATTTCACGTAGGTCTTTTTGAAAATCCTTATTTGGATATTGAAACGACTAAAAAGACTGTCGGCAAACCTGAATTCATGAAAGAGGGCTATGATGCACAATTGAAATCCATTGTTTTATTAAAAAATCAAAAACAAGTTTTACCACTCGCAAAGGGTAAAACGGTGTATGTCCCTAAAAAATTCACGCCAGCGGGTAGAAACTTTTTGGGTGAAGTGACGCCTGAAAAAATGGATTATCCAGTGAGTATCAATATTGTTAAAAAATATTTTAACGTAACGGATAATCCGGATGAGGCTGATTGTGCTCTCGTTTTTATCAATAATCCAAGCACTGGCAACGGTTATGACTCCACGGATATTCGCAAAGGCGGTAATGGATATATACCAATCAGCCTTCAATACGGCGAATATACGGCTACAGATGCCCGTGAAACGAGTATTGCAGGGGGCGACCCAATGGAAAAATTCACAAATCGTACTTATAAAGGCAAAACGGTCAAAGCCAGTAATATCACTGACCTCGGAATGGTCACTGAAACGGCTGCCAAAATGAAAGGCAAACCCATCATAGTATCTGTTTCCATGGATAATCCAATGGTATTCAGTGAGTTTGAGCAACAAGTGAACGGTATTTTGATTAACTTTAGGGTTCAAGACCAAGCGTTAATGGACATCATTACTGGTCAATCAGAACCTTCGGGCTTATTACCGATGCAAATGCCAGCGGATATGAGCACTGTTGAAAAACAAGCGGAAGATGTACCTCAAGATATGAAATGCCATACGGATACTGAGGGGTCGGTTTATGATTTTGGATTCGGTATGAATTGGAAAGGTATGATTAAAGATGCCCGTGTAGCGAAGTTTAAAAAGTAAAAAAAACCATGCCACCACTCAAAGCGGTGGCACGGGTATTCATTAAATTTTAAATCCTTCTATTATGATAAAGAAAATTTTAATCGGATTAGCAGCTGTTTTCGTCATTATTCAGTTTTTTCACCCTGCTAAAAATGACTCAAATGACATGACAAATGACATTTCAAAAAAGTACAATATCCCTGCCGATGTGCAAGCAATATTAAAAGTGGCTTGTAATGATTGCCACAGCAATAATACCCAATATCCGTGGTATTCCAATATTCAACCAGTAGCATGGTGGATGAATGATCATATAAATGAAGGCAAAAGAGAGCTGAATTTTTCAACATTTTTGAGCCGCAAAGTTGCCATTCAGAACCATAAATTTGAAGAAATTGCCGAGCAGGTTGAACAAGGAGAAATGCCTTTACCATCCTATACTTATTTGGGTATGCACCCAGAAGCTAAGTTGAGTGTTGAGCAAAAAGCAACACTTGTCAACTGGGTAAAAGCACAAATGGATACATTGAAAGCCAATTACCCAGCTGATAGCCTTGTTTTGAAACGCCCATCAGGACCTCCACCGGCAAAATAGAGACATTGACTTTTGGATATTAATTTTCAATGTTTAAACATTTTATTGTCGTTTGCTGTCTAATATGTTTGAATATTTTTTTAAAATTAAAACGTACTACAATGGGCAAAGTATTTATTTTATTTTATGTATTTGTGGCGAGCATGATGGGTTATTTTAAAGCCAATACACCATCGCCATCAACAGTGAACACTATACCTATGTGTCATGCTGCACCCCCTGACGATATGAAAGCATTTGCTCTCGATCCCGCATTTCAAGCATTACATCTTGCACCACTACCTTTAGTGTACGACGCAATGGGTACGGACATTACTTTTAAAACGCCTGATGGGGTAGATGCTAAAGGGTATTTGATAAAAGCTAAAAAGAAATCGAATAAATGGCTTTTTGTGTATCAAGAATGGTGGGGATTGAATGAGTACATCAAACGCCAATCGGATACTTTTTTCAAGGATTTGGGTGAGAATGTCAATGTTTTAGCGCTTGATATGTACGATGGCCAATCAACGTCTGACCCACAAGAGGCAGGTAAATTAATGTCTGCTACAAAAGAGGCTCGTTTGGAAAGCATCATGAAAGGTGGTTTTATGTATGCAGGCAAAAAAGCTAAAGTTGCCAATGTTGGTTGGTGCTTTGGTGGTGGATTGTCATTGAAATCTGCTCTTTTGGGTGGTAAAAATACAGTTGGTTCAGTGATGTACTACGGTATGCCCGTGAAAGATGTTGAAAAATTGAAAACTTTGAACTGCGATGTTTTAGGCTTATTTGCTACCGAAACCCGCATTTCAAAAGAAGTAATTGAAGAATTTGCTGCTAATATGAAAACAGCGGGCAAAGGCTTGAATTATAAAATTTTCAACGGCGTTCATGGTTTTGCTAATCCATCAAACCCAAAATATGATGAAGCCCTTTCAAAAGAAGCATACGGAATGGCTTTGACTTATTTGAAAGGTAAGTTTTAATCTATCTGATGCGTGACATTCCGATTCTAGGAATGCCACGCTTATAGAACCCAATACCCCCTCAGTATTGATACAAAAACAGGTCAATACTGAGGGGGTATTTTATGATATCAACGTCTATATTATAAAGAAAACAAAATGAGACCCTCAACGATAAGAATTTTTATCCTCTCTACAATCCTATTTTTAAGTTTCACCGTTTTAAATGCTCAAAAAGGTATTTTAAAAGGTAAAATAATTGATGCACAAACGAGCGTACCACTCAGCTACGCAAGCATTCGGGTGTTTAAAAATGCGGATAGCAGCTTGATTGCGGGGGCTATTACGGATGAAAAAGGCTTATTTTCGGTTGAAACACCAATGGGACAATTTTACGCAATAGTCGATTTTATAGGGTATAAAGCCTCTAAAATGCCCGGTTTTAGCATTTCAAAAGAGCAATCCAATTATGATATGGGTACTGTGAAACTATCGTCGGGTGCTAATACGCTCGATGAAGTGGTGGTACAGGCTGAAAAAAGCACGATGGAATTATCGTTGGATAAAAAGATATTTAATGTCGGTAAAGACCTTGCGAATGCGGGCGGTTCGGCAACGGATATTTTGAGTAATATCCCCTCAGTATCCGTGGATGTGGAAGGCAATGTGAAGTTGAGAGGCAGTGACAATGTGAGGATTTTGATAGATGGGAAGCCTTCGGGTTTGGTGAGTTTTAAAGGCGCCGCGGGTTTGCAGCAATTACAAGGCAGTCAAATTGAACGGGTGGAAATTATCACCAATCCCTCGGCTCGATACGAAGCGGAAGGTATGTCGGGCATTATCAATATTGTGTTAAAAAAACAGCAAAAACAGGGCGTTAATGGCTCTTTTGAAATAATAACGGGCAATCCTATGAATTATGGATTGGGGGCGAATATCAATTATAGACATAAAAAAGTGAATTTTTTCGTCAATTATGGTATTGCTTATCGAAAAAATCCGGGCAAAGGTTCGCAGTATCAAGAGGTGTATTCGCATGATACAACTTTTATCACCGAGATGACGAGAGAGGGGGCCGCTACTGGTTTTTACAATAATATTAGAGGTGGTTTGGACTATTTTTTTAATGATAAAAACACATTGACCGCCGCTTATCTTTTGAAACGGAGTGATGTGCGCCGCATCACGGATTTTGTTTATAAAGATTATCTTTTTAAAACGGATAATCTGAAAGTGACGACGATGCGGCAACAAGATGAAAAAGAGCATGAACCCAATTCTGAATACAGTTTGACGTATAAAAAGACTTATAATAAAAAAGGACAAGAATTGACAGCTGACCTTCGCTATTTGGATTATTGGGAACGTTCCGACCAAATTTATCCTCAAACAAGCTTTTTTGCGGATGGTTCGGTAAATCCTGCGAACACAAAAGTGCAAAAAGCCTTGAATGATGAATTTGAAAAACAATATCTATTTCAATTGGATTATGTGCAGCCAATTGGCAAAGAGGGAAAATTTGAAACAGGGTTGAGGAGTACTTTTAGGCACATGATTAATGATTTTACGGTGACAGAGCGTAATGCACAAGGTGTATTCGATGTGCTTCTGAACTTGAAAAATTATTTCACTTACGATGAAAATATCCACGCTGGATATGTTATTTTAGGCAATAAAAAAGATAAAATTTCATATCAAGTAGGGGTTAGGGGAGAGATTACGGATGTGGTAACGAAGTTCCAATTGACGAATCAACAGAACCCTCGCAAGTATGCGAATTTGTTTCCAAGTGCACATTTTACCTACAGTTTGCCTAAAGAAAATGCGATTCAGTTGAGTTATAGCCGCCGAGTGCGCCGCCCGAGATATGATGAATTGAACCCGTTTGTGACTTTTAGCGATAACCGTAACTTCTTTTCGGGCAATCCCGATTTGAATCCTGAATTCAGCAATTCATTTGAATTGGGTCATATTAAATATTTTGAAAAAGGCTCGCTGAGTTCATCAATTTATTATCGTCATACAGCAGATAAAATATTGGGTATTCGTCGGGTTGATAGCTTGGGTTATGCTAAAACCCGCCCCGAAAATTTTGCGGTTGAAGATGCTTATGGTGCGGAGTTTACAAGCCAATATGCGCCCTTTAAATGGTGGAAAATGGATTATAGCTTCAATTTTTTTAGAGCCATAACGGATGGAGGTAATATTGATGCGGCATTTCAAAGCGATACATACAGTTGGTTTACTCGTTTGACATCAAGGTTTACATTGCCACACAATATTGATTTCCAGATGCGGGCCAATTATGAAGCACCTCAAAAAACACCACAAGGCACTCGCAAATCGGTGTATTACGTGGATTTGGGTATGAATAAAGATGTTTTTAAAGGCAAAGGTACATTGACGCTGAATGTGTCAGATTTGTTCAATTCACGCCGAAATCGCTTTATTACTGAGGGGGTCAACTTTTTTACGGAAGGCAATTTCTTGGGACGCCGCCGTCAGATTAATCTGACATTTAATTATCGTTTGGATTCTTCAAGTAAAAAGACGAAGAGTTTGATAAGTGATGAGGGGTAAACTATATTAAATCGGACTTTAAATCCTTCATCAAATCGTCTTTATCATCGGGCGTAATCACAATTTTATTATCAGAAGTGGTAATAAGCACATAATCGTGCCTTTTAGTAGCGTACCAAGTCATAGAACCGATTGAACTATTGTAAAATTTTCCAAAATAACCGAAAAAACCGCCCACGCCAAAAGTGCGGATACTCCATTTTAAACCTTCAATGGACTCGGTTTCTAGGATGTCTTTCCTCGCTATTTTTACTTCCCCAATGGGTCTTTTTACGATAAAATCCGTTTCAGTGGTAGAGTAATATCTTGGACTATACAGGTAGCTGATGAATAATGAGAGAGATAAAATAATTGTGAAAGGGAAAAATTGAACCCATGCAGATACTAAAATCCCCATAAAAGTGATTGCTGTTGCAATTTCGGCCATCCTATCAAGCGAAGCAGTGTATTTTTTCATTTTTAAGAATTGAATTTAGGTTTTTAAATTTGACAGTAAATGTAGAAAATGGGAACCAAATTTCAAAATATTATGCCCCCTCAGTATTATATCCTTAGGATTCCTTTTCTACCAAAGATTTTATCAAAAGAATGAAATATATTTACAGATAATACAAATTTTACTGAAATTGCGTTTCTTTCGTGAAAGTATGCGTATTATTATCTTTAAAGGTCAATTCGGCTTGAGAGCTGATTTTAAAATTACATTTAAATAAGAGGAAACATAGTATGGCTAATCTGAATACTAAATTAAACGAGTCAAATACTTATGATGTCATTGTGATTGGCTCTGGTATGAGCGGCGGCTGGGCGGCTAAAGAGTTCGCAGAAAAAGGCTTGAAAACCCTTGTGCTTGAAAAAGGGCGCATGGTTAATCACGTAGAAGATTACCCTACCATGTTGAAAGATACTTGGGAGTTGCCTCACAGAGGTGCTTTGACTGACCAAGACTTAAAGGATTATCATATTCAAGTGCGCAGTGGTTTTGTGGGCGAAGCGACTAAGCACTTTTTTACGAAAGATGTGAATGATCCATATATTGAAAAAAAACGCTTTGATTGGATTAGAGGAAATCATGTGGGTGGGCGCTCTATCACTTGGGGTAAGCAGGTATATCGTTGGAGTGAAATGGATTTTGAAGCGAATGCAAAAGAGGGTATTGGCGTAGATTGGCCTATTCGGTATAAAGATTTGGAATCGTGGTACACTTACGTTGAAAAATTTGTGGGAGTCAGCGGTGAAAAGTTAGGCCTTCCACATTTGCCTGATGGTTATTTTTTACCGCCAATGGAGTTGAATTGTCTTGAAAAACATTTCAGAAAGGAGATGGAAACTAAATTTAAACGGCCCGTAACTATTGGTCGGGTAGCGCACTTGACTGAGCCTAAGCCGTGGCATCTGGAATTGGGTAGAGGGCAATGTCAGAATCGGAATCGTTGTTCACGGGGGTGCCCGTATGGCGCATATTTTAGCAGCAATTCAGCCACTTTGCCAGCGGCGAATAGAACGGGTAATTTTGCGATTAGACCCAATTCGGTGGTTCATTCCATTATTTTGGACGCTAAAAAGAAGCGGGTAAAAGGCGTGAAAGTGATTGATAGTGAAACGAAAAAAGAGATTGATTTTTATGCAAAAGTGGTATTCTGTTGCGCTTCTACTTTGGGTACTACCCAGATTTTGTTGAATTCAAAATCCGAGCGCTTCCCGAATGGTTTGGGCAATGATAGTGGTGAATTAGGGCATAACTTGATGGATCATCACTATCATGTGGGGGCAATGGGCTCTTATGAGGGCATGCAAGATGAATATTATAAAGGTCGCCGACCAAATGGTCTTTTCATTCCACGTTATGTGAATTTGGATGAAAAAACTAAAAATCCAAATTTCTTAAGAGGTTACGATTTCCAAGGCAGTGCAAGTCGCAGCGACTGGGGAAGTGGTAATAATACTGAGGGGGTCGGTGCTGCGTTCAAGGATTCGCTTTTCAAACCGGGCAGTTGGAGTATGGCGATTATGGGTTTCGGTGAAGTACTGCCTTATCATGAAAACAAGGTTGAACTGGATCTTGAAAAGAAAGACCAATGGGGTATTCCATTGCTTGTTTTTGATGCTGAATTGAAGGATAATGAGCGTAAAATGCGTCAGCAAATCAAAAAAGATGCAGTTGAAATGCTCGAAGCTGCGGGTATGAAAAATGTCAATGGATTTGACAATGCAGGTGGATTGGGTAATGGTGTCCATGAAATGGGCACTGCCCGCATGGGCAAAGACCCGAAAACCTCTGTTTTAAATGGTAATAATCAAATTCATACAGTGCCGAATGTATTCGTGACGGATGGTGCGTGCATGACATCAGCCAATTGCGTGAATCCATCCATTACCTATATGGCATTGACGGCAAGAGCGGCAAATTTTGCGGTAGCTGAATTGAAAAAAAGAAATTTTTAATTAGTAGTTGGTTATTCAGTAGTCTTGACAGTGTTTTAAGCACTTACTGACAACTGAATAACTGATAACTGACAACTAAAAAAATAATGAATCGTAGAGATTATATAAAAAATACCGCTTTAATTATCGGATATGCTGTATCAGCGGGTGCTTTATCGGAGGCTTTTGTCGCTTGCAAAAGCGAAAGAGAGTTAAAATTAAATTGGGAGCCTTCGTTTTTGACTAAGCCACAAGCGCAGACTTTGGCTGAAATGACGGAAACCATTTTACCCAAAACCAGCACGCCCGGTGCAAAGGATATTGGCGTAGCACAATACATCGATAAAGTGCTCAAAGACCTCCTTTCAGAGGCGGAGCGAATTGACTTTATCAGAGGACTGGAATTACTTGAAGATATCTGCAAAACCAACTATGGTAGGTACTTCGAGGAGTGTACTCAAGAGCAAAGAGAGCAAATACTCTTAAAAATGGATAGAGATGCTGCCAAATTTCCACCGACTATGTGGGGCATTGTGTTAGTCGAAAATCCTGACCCCATTACATTTTATAGAAGGCTTAAAGCTTTGACACTCACCGCTTATTTTACGTCCGAAAAAATAGGTAAAGAGGTATTAAGTTATGATCCCATACCAGGTGTCTTCATTGGATGCATGCCTTACACGGGTCAGAATGTGTGGAGTGGTGAGTGATTTCATATCTATTTAAAGCTGCTAAAATATCGTTTTTAAACCCATTTTCAGGATTAAAATGCAAGCTATTCAGACCGAACGCCTTATCCTTCGGGAATTTACTGTAGAAGATGCGCCGTTTTTATTGGAGCTTTTGAACACACCCAGATGGATACAATTCATCGGCGATAGGGGAGTACGCACAGTGGAAGGGGCTGCCCAATACATCACAGATAGATTTTTTAAGAGCTATCAAACCTACGGTTTTGGCTTCTATATCATGATTTTGAAAGGGGGTGAAACGCCTATTGGTACTTCAGGCTTAATCAAACGGGATGGACTTGATGACGTGGATATGGGTTTCGCACTGATGCCCGAATATGAGCAAAAAGGCTTTGGTTTTGAAGCAGGACAAGCCGTGTTGAACCTTGCGAAAAATGATTTTAATTTAAAAAAACTATTAGCCATTACCAATCAAGACAACCATAATTCTCAAAAATTGCTCGTCAAAATGGGCTTTAAAAAAGATAAAACGGTGGTTTTACCCAACGATTCAATAGAGCTGTTTTTATTTGAAAAAGAGTTATAAATTACTGAGTCCATGAAAAAGATCTTTGAAAAAGCTTGAAAAACAGTTGTGTCGTCTATTAACTTTGGTATCGAATCATCATGGTGAGAGATTGCGTATCTCATTGGGACAATGATAGTCCGTTACTGAGTCTAATCCGAGTC
>JANPHO010000165.1:0-3602 GCA_031424515.1 Saprospiraceae bacterium | reverse complement strand
ATTTAAGAAGGCTTAATTCCATTTTAAGTTTATAAATCAAGGATACTAAGTAAGTTCTTACCGTAATCTTTACTAATCTTAAAAAAATTTCTTTACATATTTAAATTTCTATTCTCCGATGAAAAAAACTATTCAAGAACTCAGAAACGTATTGAACGTAGGTGAAAAACTTACAACTTCTCAATTGTGCTTCCTCAAGGGTGGTGATGGCGAAGATATTCGCAGACCTAATAATTGTGGAAGACCTGGTGGTACAGGAACAACGGGAACAGGTTCAACAACAACAGGTGGCTCAACAACTGGCACAATTGATTCGACAACAACAGTGACAATTGGAAAAGGCTAATCATAAACTTTTTCGCAATAAAAAAAGAACTCCAACAGTAACAGTTTTGGAGTTCTTTTTTTTTTAAAGCAAGAATCTTAACTGAAAATTGGTAGACCCCTCAGTATCGAAGAAGCAAACATTTGAATTTTGCTCAATATTTGTCCACTTTTTTAATTTAAAAAGGGAAAATAAAGCATATTTTCAATAAAATTCTTGAACGGTTTAGCTGATACATTCTCCCTATGTTTTCTATTAAAAAGAAATTATATAGTATCAAATAATGAATCATTTATAGTTTCAAAAGATTTATAATATCGGTTTTTCACTCGGTCACAAAGTTCAATAACGAATAGTATTCTCTGGAGTTTTGAGCACTAATATTGGTAGTAATTATAGTAAATATAATTGATTAAGCATCCATTCAAGTAGTCAACACAAAAACTTCACCGAGAATACAAAATAGATTCTAAGTGCCCAGCACAATATGCTAATGAAATATAAGGGAGTAATATCACTTATTTTCTAAGGATTATGACTGCCAACACTTTAGAGTTTTATATAGGTTATTCATCTATTAACTATCAAACTTACGCCATCGATTACCATATAGTTGAGTTCATTATTGGGCTTAAACTATTTTAGTAAAGCAAAACATTACTTTATATATTTATTAAACAATCATTGATAACATTTAAAATCTTGCAAGAAGATGAAAAAATCAATCAACGAGCTTAAGGTTTCTTTGACTGGCATGGAAAAATTGTCAGTTAATCAGCTTTGCCAATTGAAAGGTGGTGGAGAGGACATTCGTCGCTCAACTACGCCTCCTCCAGCGCCTTAAGGGTGAGAACTGGTAAGAAACTGGTAAAAAACAAGGAACTTCAGAATGTGAAAATTTTGGAGTTCCTATTTTTTTTAGGCATATTTTTAGACATATAGATATATTATTTAGATAATTGTAAAAACGGAATATTTTTTGACATACATAATATAGTTAACAGATTTATTAAAACTGTCGGAAAACTATGATGAGGACTTTCAACATACGCCATCTATTGCCATTTCTTTTACTTCCCTCTTTTTTATTTATATCAGCTTTTGATGCTCGATGTGCTCCCGATCTACCACGTGACTCAGTAGAGGTTATGGAGCATTTAAAATCTGCTCAAAAGAATTCTTTTAAGAATTTTTCGGAAGCTCAAAAAGAATTAGCGCTTGCTGTAGAAGCTGCACAACGAACTGGAAAAGCTACTTTAATGTTTAAAGCTTATAGAGCTGCGGGTGCCATTTATGAAGACAATAGCAAATTGGAAGAAGCTACTGAATATTATAAGAAAGGTTTAGAATTTTCGGAACAAATACCCGAAGGTAGTAAGTTGGATATTTTTGTTGACTGGGCAATTATCAATAAAAAAGCGGGTAGGTATAAAATATCAAGGGATTACTATGATAGAACGTTACAGTTTGCTTTAAAAATAGGGGATACTGAAGCTGCTGGTTTTGCTTATAATGGATTGGGAACGCTACATGGTTTGATGGGAGAGTTTGATATGGCTCTGAATTCTTATTTACAGGTGATTGAAATAGCTCGAAAACGTAAAAATAAGCGAGATGAAGTAGTGGCGATGACCAATATGGCAAGCATTTATACCAAGTCTAACAATTTCGATTTGGCGTATGAAAAAATAACCAAAGCCCAAAGTGTGGCTTTAAATATGAATGACTCAAGTGAGGTAGCGAACGTTTTGAATGTTTTTGGTAAAATATTGAATGCTCAAAAAGATTTTAAAGGCTCATTAGCGCGCCATGAAGAAGCTTTAGCAATTTATGAAAAAATAGGGGATAAGCGTCATATTTTGGAATCACTTATTTTTATAGCGGATATTTACACACAATCAGGAGGTTATAGCACAGCAGAGTATTATTTTAAAAGGTGTTTTGAATATAAAGAATATTTTGAATATTATGAGCATCCGAATCTATATCTGAAATTGGCTAATCTTTATCAAAAAACAAATAGACTGGAAGAAGCTCTTACAGCGTATAAAAAAAGCTTAGAATTAGCCCAAAATAGAAGTTTTATTGACATCATTCAGAAGAGTAATTTAGGGATTGCCCAAGTTTATAATGGTTTAGGAGATTATAAAAATGCTTTCGTGTATCTCCAAACCGCCAATACTTATGGTGATTCACTTTTTAATCAAGAGAAATCAAGGCGTTTGGCGGAGGCTCAATACAAATTTGATGTTGAAAAAAGTGAGAAAGAATTACAGGCTTTGCGTTTGACTCAGAATAAATATTGGTTAATTACCATCCTTGTTTTTTCAACGGTAATTATTTTGGGTCTTGCTTATTTCCTTCGTTTGAAAGGTAAAAATAACTTGATGTTGATTCAGAAAAGCTCTGAAATTCAGTTCCAGAATGAAAAATTAGAAAAATCGAACGAAATTTTGAGGCAATTCGCTTATGCATCTGCACATGACTTAAAAGAGCCGCTCCGTAGCATCAGTAGTTTTGTGCACATTATTGATAGGCGATATTCTAAATTATTGCCTCCAGAAGCGGGTGAATACATGAATTTTGTGGTGAGCGGAGTAAAACGCATGGAAAGTTTACTTTCTGCTTTATTAGAGTATTCTACAGTCGCATCTGATGAGCAAGTGGTGAAAAATGCAACTTCTCTGGAATTGGTTTTATCGGATGTGAAACACAATTTGCACAGCGTTATTATTGATAAAAATGCTATAATTGATGCGGAGGGGTATTTGCCACAAGTTTGGATTAGCCGCTTGCATTTGACCCAACTTTTCCAAAACCTCATTAGTAATTCTTTGAAATTTACGAATGTGCAGCCTATTGTGAAAATCAATGGTTACACACAAGGTGGAAATCTTATCATTACGCTTAAAGATAATGGTATAGGTATGAAACAGGAATACAGTGATAAAATATTCCGCTTGTTCCAGCGCCTCAGTCGCAATCCTCAATATGAAGGAACGGGCATTGGATTGGCAATCTGTAAGCACATCGTCGATAAGTACAACGGTAAAATATGGTTTGATTCAGTGGAAGGAGAAGGGACTACATTTTACCTCTCATTTCCAATAAAAATCATTCAAAATGAGCAAAAGACTGAGGGGGTAGATGTTGCTCATATTCAGTCGAATTTGTTGCATTAAATCATTTTTTAATAGATTTTTAGACATAAATAGGATTGTTTTCATTGAAAACAATCCTATTTATGTCTAAAAATGATTTTGAAACCATACATAAA
>JANPHO010000164.1:0-2590 GCA_031424515.1 Saprospiraceae bacterium | reverse complement strand
AATGCCCTTAATAATAAATCTTTTTTTAACTTGTATTTTATATATTTTTTTTTTTAAAATTTATAATTTTGGCTGTTTTTTGTCGTTGTGACTCCAAGTCACTCCGACACTATAATTCTGCTTATACACTCTTCATCTCCTTTATTAAAACATCAGCCCCTTTTTTCAATATTTCATTCGCAGCTTCAACACCCAAATTAGTCGCTAGTTCAACGGGCTGTGTCATTGTAATGTCGATTTTTTTAGAGCCATTCATGTTGCACACGTTACCCCTCAGTATCACCGTGTTTTTCACCACTTCTGCGAGTGCAGCAATCGGCGTAGAACAACCACCCATGAGTTGACTTAAAAATTCCCTTTCAATATGAGTACAAAGCGCCGTTTCAAAATGATTCAAATTTTTACACGCTTCAACTATCCAATTATCTTCTTGTCGACACGCCACCGCAATAGCACCTTGTGCAGGAGCGGGCAACATCCAATCAAGGTTAATGCTGTTTTCAGGGCGAATATTAATGCGTTCAAGACCTGCGGCGGCAAAAATGGCACCGTTCCAAGCATTATCCGCCAATTTTTGAAGGCGAGTATTCACGTTACCCCTCAAATTTTCAATTTTATGATTGGGATATTGATGCAACCATTGCGCATTGCGTCGGATACTGCCCGTTGCAATAACCGCTTCCGACATTTTATCATGTATAAAATCAGCTGAATTTTTAAAAACAAGAATATCCAAAGGAGAGTCCCTTTTTAAAACAGCTGCAATTTTTAGACCTTGAGCCAGTTGAATCGGCACATCTTTAAAAGAATGCACCGCAATATCCACTTGATGATTCAATAATGCCGTATCCGCCACTTTCGTAAAAACGCCTTGCACACCCATCGCATAAAGGGGCGTCACGAGGTCAATATCCCCTTCACTACTCATCAAAACAATCTCGGTACGGTAGCCTTGTTGTTCCAAATTCTTTTGTACCAACTCGGCTTGCCATACAGCCAAAGGGCTTTTGCGGGTGCCAATACGGATTAAATCATTATTCATAAAATAGGTAAAATGCATTTAAAAATTTCAGTATATAGCCCGTTTTAAACAACTGTTGAACTACATATACCAATCAAAGCGGGGTAAAGGTAATATGCGATACTTTGGGCATGGGGTTTTAATAGGTCATTTGATTGTCAAAAATCTATGTTAAAAAATTGACAAACAAATGACCGCTTTTAATGTTAAAGATAAAAAAATCTTTCGGTGCTTTGTGCAGTGTACCCGTGCCACCGCATCAAAGCGGTGGCACCGGTTGAAAAACTAAAATACTACTAAAAAGTGATAAAATGTCAAAAGGGATTATTTTAATGAATTTGGGTTCGCCTGATTCGACTGAGGTGAAGGATGTACGCCGATATTTGAATGAGTTTTTGATGGATGAAAAGGTAATTGACATTCCCTACTTAGCTCGTTTGTTATTGGTAAGAGGGATTATTTCACCATTCCGCGCACCTAAATCAGCTAAAGCATATCGTTCTGTGTGGACGGATGAAGGTTCGCCTTTGGTGGTTTTGACTAAGCAGTTACAAGCAGCTTTGCAGCCATCAGTTGAGCCGCCTGTGACCATTGCTATGCGTTATGGCAACCCTTCGCCACAAGCGGCTTTTGATGAATTATTGTCGAAAGTGCCTGATTTGGAAGAAGTGGTGGCGGTGCCATTGTATCCACATTATGCCATGTCAAGTTACGAAACGGCCGTTGAATACGCCCAAAAAGTACATGAAAAGAATAATTACCCCTTCAAATTGACATTTATTGAGCCTTTTTACAAAGATTCTGATTATATCAATGCGCTTTGTGCGAGTATCGAACCGTATCTAAAACAGGATTATGACCAAATTCTTTTCAGTTATCACGGCTTGCCTGAGCGACACCTTCGTAAGAGTGACACCACGGGCAGCCATTGCCTAAAAGTGGACAGTTGCTGCTCGGTTGATTCGCCTGCTCATGCGACTTGTTACCGCCATCAATGTATTATGACTACACAATTAGTGGCAGCACAGTTGAATATACCTAAGGATAAATTCAAATTTGCATTCCAATCCCGCTTAGGTCGTGATGAATGGTTGAAACCTTACACCGTTGTTCGATTAGCAGAATTACCTAAGGAGGGCGTTAAAAAGCTCCTTGTCGTATGCCCAGCTTTTGTCAGCGATTGTCTTGAAACGCTTGAAGAAATGGCTGAAAAGGGTCAAGAAGTATTTCTTGAAGCTGGAGGGGAATCCTTCACTTTCATACCATGTATGAATATTCAACCATTGTGGGTCGAGACTTTAGCGAAATGGGTAAAAGGCGCTTTTGCTGAAAAATTGGAGGCGACCCCCTCAGTATAAACCCGTAATTTGGCAATGTTTTAAGTAAGAAGCCTCTACAACTGTTTAAATAACAGATGTAGAGGCTTTATACTGAGTCCATGAAAAAGATCTTTGAAAAAGCTTGAAAAACAGTTGTGTCGTCTATTAACTTTGGTATCGAATCATCATGGTGAGAGATTGCGTATCTCATTGGGACAATGATAGTCCGTTACTGAGTCTAATCCGAGTC
>JANPHO010000163.1:0-2694 GCA_031424515.1 Saprospiraceae bacterium | reverse complement strand
AGAAAGCAACTATTTTTTGCCCGTGACTAAGTTTCTCATTGGTTACGAATGGATTAGGCGACAACAGTTATACACCAAAAACTTCATAAGGGGGGAATATAATTTGAATTGGAAAGAGAGTTCCCGAAAAGAACATACACTGACACCCCTCAGTATCACATACAATAATGCCACTCGTTTTTCGCCAGAGTATTTAGATAAAATTAAGGAATTTCCTGTTCTGTCCTTTGCTATTTTACCTGAAATTATTGCTGGATCGAGCTATAATTTCAGTTTTAACACCAATAATGCACGTGAAAAAAACATCTTTTTCTTTAATGGTAAAATGGAAATAGCGGGTAATTTGGCAGGACTTGTCACAAAGCCTCAACAAGCATTTAGCGAAAAAATAGCTGGTGCTTATTTTGCTCAATACTTCAAATCGGATGTAGAGCTGCGCTATTCAAGGAAATTAGCCCCCGATGTTTATTGGTCTAATCGCTTCAATATCGACGTTGGTCTTCCATACGGGAATTCTTCTTATTTGCCATTTACTCGACAGTTTGTCATTGGTGGGAGCAATAGTTTGCGTGGTTTTGTGCCTCGTCGATTAGGGCCAGGTCGTGTTTTAACGACAGCTGGACAACAAATTTCCTATCCACAAATAGGAGGGGACTATAAATTAGAAATGCAAACAGAATTGCGTTTTCCGCTCATCAGCAAATTAAGGGGAGCCGTTTTTATGGATGCAGGCAATATTTGGTCAAAAAATAGTTTAATCTTTGGCGACGATGCACGACTCACCCGTCATTTTCTACAAGACATAGCTGTAGATGGAGGTATCGGTTTTCGCTTAGATATTGATATTTTAATTGTTCGTCTAGATATAGGTGTTCCTTTGCGCAAGCCTTGGTTGACCCGTGGTTCTGAATGGGTTGTTAATCAAATTAATTTTGGTGGTGGTAGTTGGCGTAGAGATAACCTTGTTTTTAATATTGGAATTGGGTATCCGTTTTAGTATTCTATCAACTATATTTGCTATCTACTTGCCGAGAGGCACTATTGGATTTAAAACCATTAGCTGGGCATTTATTTTGTTGAACTAAATTGAAAATAATTGAGATGAATAGAGTTTTCACCATATTCTTAATAGCCCAGTGCATCAATCCAACCCTTTTTGCCCAACAAACACCCTCACCTTTAGAAGCCTCCTTTCGCACCTATCAAGAAATGAAAAAGGAGACATCCTACAAACTCAATTGGGTATCGTTGGGGCCTATGGTCAATTCTGCACGGGCTGATGTGGTGCAAGTAGATGCCACGCACCCAGGCACAATGTATGTCGGATTCGGCTCGGGTGGCTTGTGGAAGACGGTGAACAATGGCATTAATTGGCAATGTGTTTTTCAAGAACAAGCATCGTTGGGCATTGGCGATATGGAACTAGCACCCTCAAACCCCAATATTATATATCTCGGAACGGGTGAAAATCTTAAAAAACCACGCAATTTTACCTTGCCTGGTACAGGCGTGTATCGTTCAAATGATGCGGGTAAAACATGGCAACACATCGGGCTAGAAGATTCGTGGTCTATTGCTGAAATTGCGATTCATCCCACCGATCCTGACATTGTAATGGTGGCGGTATTGGGTCATTTATGGTCAAATAATAAAAATAGAGGACTCTATCGCACAATCAATGGCGGCAAAACGTGGGAACAAGTCTTATTTAAAGATGAGGCAACGGGTGCAAATGATGTGGTCATAGCACCGTCCAATCCTAAAATAATCTACGCTTCCACGTGGGAGGTTTATCCGAGCATCACGGGTAAAAACAGCGGCGTTCATAGAAGTACAGATGGCGGCAAAACGTGGATAGCTTGCACCAATGGCTTACCTTCGGGGGCATTGGTCGGGCGCATTGGGCTGACAGTGTCGCATAAAAATCCGTTAAAAGCGTATGCTTTCGTGGATAATTTGAATAATCCGAAAGGCGAAGCCGCAGAATTGTACAAAACAACTGATGGCGGTTTGACTTGGGCTAAAACCCATACTGCGCCTTTTTACGTTTTTTCAGTCGTTGGTTGGTATTTTACCGATGTGTATGTCAATCCGCAAGACGATGAGGAAGTCTATTGTTTGGGTGTGCGTTTGGCGCATAGTACTGACGGGGGTAAAACGTTTTCATATCTCGGCGGCAACGTGACTCGTGCCACGCCAAGTTTAGCTAAAGGTTTTCACTTAGACCAATGCGAATTATGGATAAATCACAATAACCCCAATCATCTTGCAGCGGGCAATGACGGCGGTTTTTACGTCAGTTATGACAAAGGTTCGTCGTGGTTTCATTACAACAATATCCCCGTCGGTGAATTTTATGATATTGCGATTGACCAAAAAAGCTATACGATTTATGGCGGTACGCAAGATGATGCCACCGTTTATGGTCAACCCAAAGAGATAAAACCTAATTTTCCCGATACTTGGAAATACTTATGGATTGACCCTTGGGATGGTGGCGATGGTTGCGTCTCACAAGTGGATCCCGAAGATGAAAACACGGTGTATTACAGTATGCAACATGGTTATGCGGTTCGGTATGATAAAAAAATGGATACCACTCAAGTTATACAACCCCATTTGCCCGCAAACATCAAAGACACGCTTGTTTTTAACTATATAACGCCTTATTTTATCTCACCTCACCAAAGTAAA
>JANPHO010000162.1:0-10761 GCA_031424515.1 Saprospiraceae bacterium | reverse complement strand
CCCGATTCATCATAAGCATCCAAAATAGGTTTCCAACGCTTAGCTAATTCCTTAAAACCCGTTTCTACAAGTCCTTTCGGACGTTGAGGCCAAGGATAAACGGTGTGCCACATTAAGGCTCCTGAAAAGGTCACACTGGCTTTCAATCCGATGTTTTCACTCGCTTTAGCTGCCCATAAAACCTGCTGAACAGCCCATTTTTGGCGTTCTTTCGGTTTTCCTTTCACTTCGTCTGGCGCAAAATTATCGAACATCAAATCATAAGCCGGGTGAACCGCCACCAATTGCCCTTGCAAATGCGTGGATAATTCAGTGATTTCTAAGCCAAATGAAGCCACTATACTCTTCAACTCTTGTGCATAACCTTTCGATTCGGCGGCCAATTGTAAATCAATCAAACGAGCATCCCATGTGGGGATTTGAATACCTTTGTACCCAAGGGAAGCAGCCCATTTGCAAACTCCTTCGAGTGAATTGAATGGGGCTTCGTCGCCCATGAATTGCGCTAAAAAAATAGCGGGTCCTTTTATAGTTTTCATATATTTAAATTAGTTAATAATGGTCAAATTTAAGATGTCCGACTCCTTTCAAGAGGTCGGACATCTGATTTTTAAGAAAAACGGCTCGATATACTGAGGGGTGCTCCCATATACCGTTTTACAACGCTGATACTAAAGGATAGTATTTTCTTTCATAATCTTCGACAAGTGATGAAAGTTTTTCTAACTCTTTAGCCTCAGGAGAGTTGTTAGAGAGTTTTTTGTGCATCAAGCGAAAAACACGATCCAAAACCCTCTCATAATGCGATTCAGATTTAATTTGTAAATGTACTTGCATGCGATAGATTTAGGTTGTCAAAATTTAGATGAACTCCGATAATAAAGTCAAACTTATTAAATATTTTGCAATATTCCCAAAACATTAACAAACATTTTTTAAATCTTTATTATTGTTGTCTTTTTCTTCTTGAAATCAAAAATCAATCCAACGATTCTTCTTACTGGATTCTACCACTTTATAAACGAACTTCATGCCGCGCACACCGTCCGATACTGAGGGGTAGTCGTACATCGGGTCTTGTGGCTTGCCTTCCAAATGCGCTTGAATATGCTTCGCAAAATTGCGGTACACATTTGCGAAAGCTTCTAAATACCCTTCTGGGTGTCCGCCGGGTACGCGTGTGTGAGCATTTGCTACCTCGGGTGGCGTCATTTTCGGATAAAGAAAACCTTGCCCTGTGCGGAGTATTTCCTTAGGTCTATCCAACCATTTGATGATTAGAGAGTTAGGATTCTCTTGATGCCATTCCAAGCCGCCTTTTTCACCCCAAATACGGATATTTAAGCCATTTTCTTCTCCCGCCGCAATTTGAGAACAATGTAAAATGCCTTTCGCTCCATTGTCGAATCTCAATAAAACATTGGCATCGTCATCCAATTGGCGCCCTTCAACGAAGATGCTAATATCTGCCATTAACTGCTTAATTTGTAAACCTGTGATGTATTCCGCAAGGTTTTCGGCATGCGTACCAATATCGCCTAAAGCACCTGCAATCCCCGATTTGGTCGGGTCAGTGCGCCACGAGGCTTGTTTTGATTCTTCATCTTCTCGTTTTGTGGACAACCATCCTTGCGGATATTCGACCACCACTTTGCGAATTCCGCCAATATCGCCATTTTTCACCATTGCTTTGGCTTGTTTCACCATCGGATAACCCGTGTAATTATGCGTCAAAGCGAAGAGCATCCCTGATTTTTCAACGATTTTCTCCAATTTCAACGCTTCATCCAAGCTGAAACTGAGGGGTTTATCGCATATCACATGAAACCCATTTTCCAAAGCCATTTTAGTTGGCGCAAAATGTACGTGGTTGGGCGTAACAATGCTCACCATATCCATGCGTTTATCCGCAGGAAGGCGTTTTTCGGCTTTTATCATCGTAGCAAAATCGGGATAAATTCGCTTCGGATCCAGATACAAAGCCTCACCAGATCGTCTCGACCGCTCGGGGTCACTTGAAAATGCGCCGCAAACAAGCTCAATTTGGCCATCCAATGCGGCTGCCATGCGGTGAACGCCGCCGATAAATGCGCCTTCGCCACCGCCAACCATGCCCATTCTTATTTTTCTCATAAAAATTACTGTTGAGATAATTTATAATTTATGGTTTTAAGATTTAAGATGGAAGATGTATTTTGGTCTTAAATCTTCCATCTTAATTCTTTTGTCTTCTTTCATCACACCGTCACCCAAGCCTGTTTAATATTACTTTCCAATATCCGCTCACAAATCAACAGCTCTCTATAACCATCCGCAAACGTCGGGAAACTTGGCTTTTCAGGCTGTTTACCCGCTTCGATTGCTACGTAAACCTCCTTAAACATTTGCTTAGAAGTATCCGGGAAGCCCTCATTATGTCCGCCTGGGAAGCTCATTATCGCACTCGCTTCTGGATACGCCAGCGAAGGGTCCCGCATCAAAGATTGATTATAGCCATCGCGATTACCAATCCACAATTCATTCGGTGATTCAGAATTGAACGCAAATGTCTTTTTAGCGCCTGAAATTTCCAATTTCAACTGGTTTTTACGCCCCGCTGAAACTTGTGAAACCGTTACTGAACCGCGATTGCCATTATCAAAACGCAATAAAACATTCGCATGGTCTTCGGTATTGATAGGCACATCCGCGTAATCCTCTGGTTGAAGCATTTTACCCGAATACGTTTCAACGGGTTTCAAAGGCTTTTTACGGGTTTTATGAATGGTGTTAAAATCCGCCATCACTTCCACCGTTTTCAAACCTGTAATGTACTCAATCACATCCATCAAATGTGAGCCAATATCCGCAATTGCCCGCGAAGCACCCGATTTATCAGGCTCCAAACGCCAGTTATAGTCCGTTTCATAAAACAACCAATCCTGCAAATACGAACCAAGAATAGAATATACATCTCCCAAATCTCCTTTTTCACACATCGTTTTCATTTGACGCACCAAAGGATAATAACGTAAATTAAAATGTACTGCATTCACCAAGCCCGTTTGAGCCGCCAAAGCCACCAATTCTTCCGCTTCGTGCAAGTCTTTTGCCAACGGTTTTTCACAAATCACGTGCTTACCAGCCAATAAAGCGGCTTTTGATTGCGAATAATGTAAAAAATTAGGCGTACAAATATGCACCGATTGTATGCTCTCATCTTTTAATAAATCTTCAAAAACGTACGCTTTAGGAATACCCAATTGCTTGGCTTTTGCCGTTGCCAATTCGATATTTACTTCGCATAAACCCGCTACTTCCACATTCGGTAAACGGCGCAATGCTTCAATGTGCGCGGGTCCAATAAATCCCGTTCCGACTATTCCTACTTTAATTTTACTCATAATTGATTGTGTATAAAATTTGATTTTTTAATTGATTTTTCTCTTTTAAACCTCAAAATACTGAGGGGGTGTTCATCAGACTGAAAAACTGAAAAACTGAAAAACGCTCAATTAGTCCAACTTTTCTGTGCTATCTTTTTCTTTTAAATGCTTAAAATTTTGAGCAGAAATCACCTTTTTACCCGATGTTTTTTCAAAGTTCTTTCGAGCACTGCCGGCTGATTTACCGCCCAACTGAGCAGCATCATGATTTTCAGGAAAACCTTTCGCATCTCTATCAACAGCAATTTGGCGGGTCGCCTCTTCACCAAGCATCGTGAAAATGAGTTCCAAATTGGTCATGTGGTCTCTCAAATTTTCACGTTGCAGACCTTTTAAGTCCTTATATTCAGATGGAGATAAGCCAAAAGTCGCTTTTGAAATTTCAGCCGTTAAAATCGAATATTCTGTATTTTCTTGAACGCCACGGGCTTTCCATTCATCCGTGAGTTGTCGCCGAATATCAATACTTTTCAAGCGGGTTTCAATCCATTCATCAGAATAACCTTTGGCTTTATACAATTCTCGAATGCGCTCAATGCCGATTTCAGGGTCTTCAATTTCTTGAATACGCTCATACCCTACTTGCGAAAGCCACATTTTGAATGGCTCTGCTTTAGGCGAAGGTATTGACTGTATCAGGCGCAACATTGTAACTGTATTGGCACAATCTGTTGCCCGTATTTTCCCATCAAGGGCTGTTAGTTTCAACTGTACGATTTTTTCGTACAGTTCAGTGAACCCTTCTTTCTCTAACTTCTTTTTCAAGTCACTCCAATAACGGCGAGGAATGCTGGCATCGGTTAAAACTTCAACAATATCAATTATCGAAAAATACCATTCACCATTATGAAAAATGCGTCTAACGTTTTTCTCTTGAAAGACGACAATCTTATTTTCAGCCATTTTTAAAATTTTAATTGAGTCCTCTACCCCTCAGTATTTTTAAAATTGCTGCTGTTTTAATTTAAACTTTAAAACCTGTTGAATCAAATGGGGCACATTTGTACCCCATTTGTACTATATTTTAGGCTGTTTTAGCTTTTTTCTGCCAAAAGTATAAAAAGGTAAATGCAAAAACCAAAATCAACGGAAACATAACCATCGTAGATAAAGTTGCCTGACCAGCTGCCAATTCCATTTCATCACCGGTAAGACCTTCGGCCATTTTTGTTTCCTTCGCGCTATCAATCCATTTACCAATAATAGGTTGGAAAATAGACGTTGAAAACATACCAACACCGCCTATTATGGACATGCCCAATGCACCACTTAAAGGCACTTTTTCGGCAATAAAACCGACCATATTGGGCCAAAAGTAAGCCACACCCAAGGCAAAAAAGACAGCAGCTACATAAGCCATGCTACCCGTAGAAGTACTGAATAGATAAATACCGATGGTCGCTAAAATTGCCGAACCCAATAAAACGCCCGTTTGGTCAAATTTATGGACAATAGGACCCGCAAAATATCGAGCAACCGCCATAACACCCGTCACTAAAGCCAAAATTAGCATGGGACTTGCACCTGACTTACTCATAATCAAACCCGTCCATTGTTGCGGACCAAATTCTGTAATCGCTGTCAAAGCCATACAAGCGAACATAAAAATAAACAAAGGTGAAGCCATCGCTTTTAGATTTTCACCTATTGAGGTAACGCCTTCTGTTTTAGGTTTAGGGAACGTTTGACCCCAAAACAAATACGCATATATAACCGTCGGAATCAAGATAAACCAAATTTGTGCTTGCCAACTCATATCGGCATCAGTCATAAATTTAGAAATCAAGCTGCCCACAACGATACCCCCCGGGAACCACATGTGAAAGCGATTCAACATTTTACTCATTTCAGAGCCTTGATACGCATCTGCAATCATCGGATTACATGCCGCTTCTGTACAGCCGTTACCGATACCTATTAAAAAGGTAGAGACCAGAAGTCCTGTATAACCCCCCAAAATTTGTGGATACAATGTCAAAAATATACCGAGAGCATGACAAACAAATGCAGTCATCATAATTTTCTTGGGTCCAATTGTATGATAAACTAGTCCTCCGATAATCATGGAAATTGGAAAGCCTAAAAACCACATTGAATTGATAAAGCCCAATTGCTCGGCAGATAAACTAAAATCCTTTGCCAATTGCGGCAAAATACCTGCACGAATACTGAATGAAAAAGCCGTCGTGATAAGCGCAAAACAGCTTCCTAAAAAAAGAAGATTTTTGTTAACTTCCAGTTTGTTGTTGATTTTCCTTTTATTTAAAAATAAATTTTAGAGACTGCAAAACTGAAAAACTGAGTTGGTTTCAGACCTGCCGGCAGGCAGGCAGGTTCCAGATTCCAGAAATTGGAACAAGTAAAAACGCTTTTATACTGAGGAATCTGAAATTTGGAATCCGAAATCTGGAATCTGAAATCAAATAATTACAACGTCTTAATTTTAATATTACGGAACCATACCTTGTTGCCATGATCCTGTAAAGCCAAATGCCCTTTCATGGATTTTCCGAACAAAGGCATTTTAGCGAACTTACTTTTAGCAATCATTTCTTTCCAGGCGGGAGTGTTCATGTCGTACTCTACCAATTTTTCACCATTCAACCAATGCTCAACTTTGCCTTTATTTTGAACTAATTTAGCTTGATTCCATTCCAAAGCAGGCTTAACTGTTTCTTTTGAGCATGAAATCATATCGTACAAATCACCCGCTCGGTGCTTGATAATTTTAGCATCAGGGTGACATTTATTGTCCAAAACCTGCATTTCAGATCCTGTATGCCACACATAATCCGCTGTTGGAGCTTCCAATACGTTATATATAATGCCAGAATTGCCGCAAGTATCAATTTTCCACTCCACTTGAAGTTCATAGTTTTCGTAAGCAGCATCAGTCATAATATCGCCACCATCCTCAGCTTGCCAGTGACCATCGGCCTTTTTTGTAACATTCAAAGAAATAGCTTGTGCCGCAGAATCAACGATCCAATCTTTCCCGATTGTCGTTTTTTTGTAATTGTGCCAGCCAGCCATTGTTTTACCATCAAAAAGCAATTTGAAGCCAGCCTTTGCTTCATCAGCAGTCAAAACGTTTTGAGCCGCCTCCGCGATAGCGGCTTTAACAGGCGCTTTTTCAGTAGTAGCCGCAGTTTGTTGTTGTGGCTCACTATTTTTACAGCTTGCAAAAGCTAAGCAGATGAGAGAGAAATAAATTAATTTTTTCATAATGAAGTTAGTCAATTATTATGGTTGTGAAATAAAAATGAAATTTAAAATTTGCTCTAAATTAGAATTAAATGTCAACCTGACAATTATTTCCAAAATAAAATTTTTAAAATTTTCCTAACCTGCATTATTTCATGCTGAAAATCAGATAACTATTTCTTTTTCAGGTATTCAAATATGCCTCAATAATCCGTTCATTCTATATTGAAACTAAAGCGTTTTGCAGTTTTGCAGTCTATTTTAAAGTGAGTTGAATCGAGATTAAAGAAATTTAAAACTTTCTCCGATCTACTAATGGCAAATGTCGGAGTCACTTCAAATCACTTCAATACTCTGCTGTAATAAATGTAATATAAGCTCAAAATACTGAGGGGGGGGATAAAAGTTTTGCAGTTTCGCAGTTTTGCAGTCTAATGAAATAATTAATGCTTCACCCTATTCCAAAAATTGCGATTTAAGCATCTAAAATTCATTTCATTATAAAAGAGAAACCAATAAGCATTTAATGGCTTAAAAAGCCTTAAAAACTATTTTAATAACGAATAAGTGACGTTTTTAATAAAAATAAAACAGGAATTAATCGAATTATGTGAAATACAATTTCAGTTTTTCAGTTTGTACTGCTAAACTGAAAAACTGAAATAAATTTAATTATATAATTTCATTCTTGCAGTTTTGCAGTCTATAAAATTATTTTTACCTTGCCACATGAAATGAGAATAGGGCAGAAGCTTTAATTTTCCAATCAAATTCATTTTACAAGACCGAAAAGTTTTACAAAATTTATGAAAATAGGGATTTCGAATCTAAAAGGTGGGGTAGGGAAGACCACAGTAGCACAAAATCTTGCCGTTTGCTTTGCGCACATGGGCTATAAAGTGTGTATTGTGGACACAGATACCAACCAAAACTCGCTCGCATGGTCGGGTGTGCGGGACGAAAGCCTGCCCGAAATACTCGTTGTGGGCGCAATCGACAGCAAAGCTCTCAATAAAACCGTCGATAAACTCCATAAAGACCACGAAATTATCATCATCGACGGCACACCCTCACTCTCAGAAATGACCACCCGCATCATTTTAGCCAGCGATATTTTACTAATTCCGATACTGCCCAGTGGACACGATTTCAGGGCGATGAATCAGTTTTTTGAACGTTACGAACAAGCCAAAGAGTTTAAAGAAAACATACCAGCTTATTTTCTACTCAACCAATTTTCCGAGAATTTGAATGTTCACCAAGACATGAAAAATCTTCTCACGGATTTTGGTTTGGGTATTTTTAAAACGACCGTCAATAAGCGCGTTTCGTACGTCCGAACGGGCATCGAGGGGAAAGGCGTTTACGAATCCAATGACGAAAAAGCCAAAGAAGAAATGGTGCGTCTGACGCAAGAGCTCATTTCAGTAGCCCAATCTGTTGGCTTACTTCAAGGGTAATTCTCGGGTTACCCCCTCAGTATAATTTCAGTTTTGCAGTTTATCAGTTCAAATAAAGCCTTTTAAAGAATAAAATTATGGCAAAGGATAAAAAAACAGACTATTCCAAATTAACTTTAGGCTCGAAAGTGCCCATTAAAAAAGTAGAAGAAGTGGCAACTGCCTCCATTAGCGCACCACCAAAAGCGGAATTGGATAAAGTAGTGAGTGCTATTCATGGTGAAAAAACGCAAACCAGCAAAATCATGAAACCGATGAAAACGGATGAACGCACTTTGCGCGTGACCTTGGATATTCCACTTTCACTTCATGCCCAGATTCGGACTAAAACCTTTCAAGATGGCATCTCCATGAAAGAATACTTTTTGGAATTGGCGAAAAAGGATATGGGCATTTGAGTTTTGAGTTTGAAACTGGAATGAATTTAATCCTGTTTCAATTTTCTTAAAACAATTGCAGTTTGAGATAGGATTAAAAATTCAGTTTTGCAGTTTTTCAGTCAGTATATATCAATACAAGTCTAATTTCTAAAAATCTAATATCTAAAGTCTATTAAATGTCTGAAGATAAAAAAAAGAAAACGGAAAGTGGGGGAGTAAGCAAAATTACTCAACGCCTACTCGAAGGGGCAATGCAAGTGCGCCTTGATAGAGCCAGTATCGAAGATGCTATTTTTCAGCACTCCGTATTGTGTCAAACATTCCTACCATATCGGAATCCAGGAGATGAAACCAAAATATGGCAACAGCGACAAGGCAATGTCAGCCTTGCTGTACAAGCCAACCATGTCTTGAATCCCGAAACTGGGGAATTTGAATTCGTGGGCTTGCCATATGGTACCAAATCGCGGCTCATTTTAGCGCATATCAACAGTGAAGCTGTGAAAACGCAGAACCGCTTGATAGATGTGGAGGAGAGTATGACCGCTTTTATTAAAAAAATCGGGCTCAACACCGACGGACGCACCATTAAAGAAGCGAAAGAACAATTGCGAAGATTGACGGCTTCCATAATCAGTATTGGTTATTCGGATGGTGAAAAAGGCATGCAAGTGGATTTGAAGATAGTGAAAGCCTTTGACCTCTGGTTCCCGAAGGATGAACGGCAGCGCATTCAATGGACGTCAAAAATACAACTCACCGAGGAATATTTTTCAAGCCTTATCAACCACGCGATTCCGCTGGATGAAAGAGCATTGGCAGCCCTCTCGCACAATGCTATGGCTTTGGACATTTATGCGTGGCTGGCACAACGACTGCATCGAATCGAACATGGCAAACCGCAGTTTATTGCGTGGTCAAATTTGAAAGAGCAATTCGGGCAAGGTTACGACCGCATGGATAAATTCAAAGAAGTATTCAGAAGAACCCTTAAAATCGTTTTAACCCAATACCCATCTGCCAAATTGACAGAAGATAAGAACAAAGGATTCTACATGCACAACTCTCCCTCGCCCATTCCACCCAAAGTTATCCACTTGATTAAGTAAAAAGTACAACGTGCAGTTTGGTGGAGTTTGGGGTATTTTGATAGGTATATACTGAGGGGGTAGATTTATTCACGTGCACTTTGGGGGGAAATAGGGTTAAAAAGGGACGTTTTACAAGTTAATAACTAAACAAAAAGTTGCACACGTGCACTTTGGTGGAAAATGGGGGTAAAAACACCTTTTTAAACTATAACAACTTACCCTTTGATGTTATACCAGAGTAGTTTGGTGGAGTTTATGCTAAAAACCACGTGCACTTTGGGGGGAATATTCACGTGCAGTTTGGTGGATAAACCTATATACCTACTTTCCTATATTTTATTACCTATAAACATTGTTTGTTTGTCTAAAAAAAATCTGAAAATTCAAATTTTGTTAAAAATTCCGCGCCGAGCGAACTATAACAAAATGGGTGTTTTTTAAAAGCATTTTGTTATAGTTTAAAAATAGATTTTAGTATTTATGAAATAGGGTAGGAGGGAGGCACATCTATTTTTTAACATTTTTTTAATACTTTTTACGTTGATACTGAGGGGGGGATAGAAACGAGCCAGATGTCTTGATAATGATAGCGAAAGCAATTTTATCACATCTAAAAAAAGGACAATGAAAAAGTTGAACCCATCCTTTGCAATACAATTCTTGAGCCTTTTGGCTTTAATCCTTCTTTTTTCCTCATTCACGTATATGACCCACGCTGAAACCAAACAATCGCTTTGGGCAGCTGTACAAGATTTCTCATTTCATAAGCTCAGTTTTTGGCAACGAACGGCTTTGACTTTAGGCGCATCGGGTGCAGGATATTCGTTGGTGCGCAGGCACTATCGTCGGCATTATGGCGATGGCGGCTGGGGCTGTTTGGGCGTACTCGGTGCTTTGATATTGGGTATTTTAGTTATAGCCTTATTACCCGTGATATTGGTCGTCGCCTTAGTCATGCTCATTTGTGGAGTACCTTTTCCGCGTTTTAGAGGTCGTTATCATAGAGATAGACGCCACCGTCATAGGCATTGAGCGTTAGTGAACTCTATTATAGAGGGATTGAGTTTTCCTAAAAATTGGTATTTATGTGCGAGTCCGCTGGACTTGGAAACCTAATTTTCAATATTTTCTACAAATGTGTGAGTCCGCTGGACTCCAGGGTAAACCTGATATTGAGTCCAGCGGACTCACACGTTTGTAG
>JANPHO010000161.1:0-18750 GCA_031424515.1 Saprospiraceae bacterium | reverse complement strand
ACGCCTGCTGGGTTGGTTTTGGTGACGTATAAAAAAGAAGGGAATAAGGTAAAATCGGTTAAATTAGTCAATGTGCCTTCGTTTTTAGCGGCTGAAAATTTGACGGTAGATTGTCCTGATTTGGGTGAATTAATAGTAGATGTTGCGTACGGCGGTAATTTTTACGCCATTGTTGATCCTCAGAAAAACTTTGCGGGAATTCAACATTTTAAAGCGGAGCAATTGATTGCTTGGGCAAGGGCAATGCGGTTGAATATGAATAAAAAATATACTTTTGTGCATCCTCAAAACCCCACAATCAATGGTTTAAGCCATATTTTATGGACGGGTGAGCCTTTAGATGCGACTTCTACGGCGCGCAATGCGGTATTTTATGGTGATAAAGCTATTGACCGTTCGCCCTGTGGTACGGGGACTTCAGCACGATTGGCGCAATGGTATTTCAAAGATAAATTGAAAGAAGGAGAAGATTTTATACATGAAAGTATCATCGGTTCCAAATTCATCGGTAGGGTAGAAGGGACGACGACGATTGGCAATCAAGCGGCTATTATTCCAAGTATTGAGGGTTGGGCACGTATTTATGGGTATAATACTATTAAAATTGATCCTGATGATGACCCTTATGCGTACGGGTTTCAGGTTATTTGATACTGAGGGGGTCAATGCCACGGTCGGTCAAAAAGTTTTGGATATTAAATGTAATACCATCTAATATTTCAATATTTTCTGACCAATCGACCATGAGCCAAGTTGTGTTATTAGGGGTTGCGACAATGACTTTGCGCACATAAGTCAATATCCATATTACTTTTTCAACACCGAATTCAAGCACTTTACGCGTTTTGGATTCTATATATTCTATCTCGTGCATACTATCAGGGTCAATAGAAATATCAATTTCAATAATAATTTTAGGAGGAATATTGACATATTTCTTAGTAATAGCTTGGGCAGGTAAGTTTTGATAGATTGCAATATCAGCGGCAAAATTTGTGTTTTTTTCAAGATGTAAACCTGATTCACTTGAATATACCTCAAATGAGTCATCCAGAGAACGCACTAAAAGTTTAACTAAATAAGCTATAATAGCTGATTGATAGCCGCTTGAACCCATAATTTCTTCAATTTTTTTAGTTTTTCGTAGTACGTCTTTATAACCTCGTCTGTAGAGAGGTTTACCGTCTATCATTTCCCAAATGAGATTATCGGGGATTTTAGGTGCTTTTGTTTTTTTTACTACAGAGACGGATGCAGTTGATTCCATATAGTTCTATATTTTAATAAAATTTAAGTGTTTTTTTTCAAATAAAAAATATCAATAGAGATTTGAGCATAATAGTCTATTTTTCACTTTTAGCACACGGGCAAGGCGTAATATCTGATAGGTTATCAATCAATAAGTTGCCGTTATAGGCTTTATTATCACCAAAATAGGCTTCAAATTTGATAAAATGCCAATTTTGCTGAGGGGCAAATGTGAAACTATATTTTTTCCAATTTGTATTATGAATAGGGTGTGTCAACGCTAAAAGTTCTTTTCCGGTGCATAAGCTATCACTTGCCCATATTCTCAATACGCAAGGTTTACTATAATTTGTCATTCTTCTTGTCGCTTGGCTCATACTTTCATAAATATTAGAACGCATCAGATATGCTGAAAATGAATAGCAAGTATCTTTAGATAAAGCTAAATTAAGTTTTTGACCAACGCCTTCGTAAGTGCCGACATCTCGGATGACTAAACCCAGATAAGTTTTTCCATGAAATGCTTTCTGAACGACTTTGTAAGTAGGATTAGGCTGTACGTCAGGTGGAGATTCCCCTTGAAATCCACAATCGAACCAATTATAAGGCGTATGAGAAGCTTGAGGTTCATCTTCAAAAGAGGGGTTTTTTAGTCTTATGAACTGGGGATTATTGGTATAGATTTGTACGGGTGTATTAGTATTCTGAGGAATGCTATTTTTAGGTGTATTGCAAGATAATAAAGCTGTTAAAAGGATTGGAATGATTATTTTAGTCATTTTGAATGTATTTTATTGATGTTTTAACTGAAATTCGTATAAAGCGTAAAAGTATTATTTTTAATTTTAAAATCAAACAATGAGTAAAATAGGTATCATCGGTGGAGGTATAAATGGCTTATTTTCAGCCTATTATCTTCAAAAAATGGGGCATGAGGTGACTATTATTGAGCAAAGTGACTTGTCTGATAGTTGTTCGCACGGCAATGCGGGGATGATAGTGCCGAGCCATATTATTCCGTTGGCTGCGCCGGGCATGATAGCCAAGGGCTTGAAATGGATGTTGAGCTCGACGAGTCCGTTTTATATTCGCCCACGGATGAGTGGGAGTTTGGTGAAATGGGGGTGGCTGTTTTATAAAAATTCGACGGAGGCAAATGTGCAAAAATCCATTCCGATACTGAGGGATATAAGTCTTTTGAGTAAAACGCTTTATCAAGATTTTCAAAAGGAGAATTATTTTGATTTAGGCTGGCATGAGCGGGGTTTGATGATGTTGTACCAAACGCCCGCGATGGCGCATGAGGAGGCAGAAGGCGCCGCAGTTGCTAATAAAGCAGGTATTGAAGCCCATGTTTTGAATGAAAAAGAAGTTCAAAACCTTGAACCGAATACAAAAGTGAATGCTATTGGTGGCGTTTTTTATCCAGGTGATGCACATTTAAGCCCGCAAAAACTTATACATGAATTGAATATGTTGTTACATTCAAGAGGTGTAGGATTTTATTATAATACAACTGTTACTGGATTTGAGATACAAGGAGGTAAAGTTAAATCTATATATTTTCACGACTCAGGTCCAGAGGAATTTGATGAAGTCGTGATTGCAGTGGGTGCGTGGTCGGGTGTTTTAAGCGAAAAACTGGGTATTTCGTTGCCTTTGCAAGGAGGGAAAGGGTACAGTATGATGTTTAAGGGATTGGGTGACAAAGTGAACATTCCTGCCATTATGCTTGAGGCACGGGCTACGGCGACACCGATGGGCGACACGTTGCGCTGTGCGGGTACGATGGAAATTGCGGGCATTGATTTGAGTGTGAACATGAATCGCGTGAAAGGAATTGTAAGTGGAGTGAATAGTTTTTACCCCGAATTAAAAGTAGAACTGCCGCAAAAAGAAGCGGATTGGAGTGGTTTGCGCCCTTGTTCGCCGGATGGATTGCCGTACATTGGGCGGTTGACGAACTTTAAAAATGTGACGATGGCTACGGGGCATGGGATGATGGGCTTGAGTTTGGGACCGGCAACGGGGAAGTTGGTTTCTGAAATTATCGGGCATGAAAAGTTAAGTGTAGATATTAAAGAATTGAACCCCAATCGATATGATTAATTGGTTTTTTAAAAGGTGCTTTATACTGAGGGAGACGGTTGAAAAACCCCAAAAAAACATTTCAATAGCCCATTTCAATAGCTATTTGAGATTTGATTTTAGATATTTTACCTTTGAGAAAAAATAAAATGGGCAGGAATGTGATTTTATATATTGCAATGAGTTTAGACGGTTATATTGCTAAACCTGATGATGACCTTAGTTTTTTATCCATTGTGCAAAAGGAGGGTGAAGACTATGGATATACGGATTTTATTGATTCAGTAGATACGGTGATAGTCGGCAGAAAAACTTATGAATGGGTGATGACGCAAGTTCCAACGTTCCCTCATGCGGATAAAAACGCATTTATCATAACAAGAACTGCCAGGCCCAGTTTAGGAAAAACTAATTTTTATACAGGAAAACTTAAAGACCTCATTTTGCAATTGAAATCAGAAGAAGGGAAAAATATATTTTGTGATGGTGGTGCTGAAATAGTGAATGAGCTTTTGAAAGATGATCTCATTGATGAGTTTATCATCTCGGTTATCCCAATTTTATTGGGTAACGGAACGAGGCTTTTCAAAGATGATCGACCTGAACAGATTTTAAATCTCGTTTCTATCAAGCAATTTGAAAAAGGGCTGACTCAACTTCACTACAAACGGATTCGTGACTAATCAGAAACCCTGTTTCTGACACTTCGTCAGTGTTTTTATTGAAAATAGTTCAATAATTCCGAGATTCTCCCTATAATGCAATATGAAACAAATAGAAAGTTCATTTAATCAAATGGCAATTATGCTTCACTTATTAAAGTGGACGGCTGTTGTTGTGCCTGTTTCCTTGGTAGTAGGCTCATTGGTTGCCTTGTTTTTATGGCTTTTGGATGAGGTGACGCTGCTGCGATATAACAATAATTGGCTTTTATTTTTATTGCCTTTTGCGGGTATTCTTATCTATCTTTTATACAATAAAATTGGAAAAAATTCAGAAGCGGGGAATAATTTAATCATAGATGAAATACATCAGCCTGATGGTGGGATTCCTACAACGATGGCGCCTTTGGTTTTATTGACAACGATTATAACGCATTTATTCGGCGGTTCAGCTGGGCGCGAGGGTACGGCGGTTCAGATAGGCGGAAGCATGGCGAGCTTATTGGGGGGATGGTTTAAACTCAGTAAAGAGGCTGAAAAAGTTTTTTTAATGGCGGGTGTTGCCGCGGGTTTCGGAGCAGTTTTCGGCACACCGATAACGGGGGCAATATTCGCTTTAGAGGTTTTAGCTATCGGGCGCATAAAATACAATGCCCTTTTCCCTTGCTTAATGGCGAGTTTATTGGCTGATATGACGTGCACTTTGTGGGGTATTCATCATACCCACTATCAAATTGATTATAAGCCAGTTGTGGATAGCGCATTTTATTTTTCTCATTTTGATGTACTACTTTTATTAAAAGTGGTTGTTTCGGGTGTTATTTTTGGTTTAGTGAGTTATTTGTTCTCAGAATTGTCTCATACAATAAAAGACCAAATTCAGCGATTTTTTGCCCCAAAATGGCTTATTCCTTTCATTGGTGGTTTGATTATCATCGGTTTAACGTTTTTAATAGGTAAAAATGACTATTTAGGTATTGGCGTTACAAGTCCTGATACGAACGTTGTGACCATAGTTTCTGCTTTCCACCTTGGCGGAGCAGATTTCTTCAGTTGGTTTTGGAAATTGCTTTTCACGTCAATTACTTTGAGTATGGGATTTAAAGGGGGAGAAGTGACACCTTTGTTTTTTATTGGGGCAACATTGGGCAATACTTTGGCTGTTTTATTAGGTGCGCCGATTGATTTATTGGCAGGGCTCGGGTTTATTGCCGTCTTTGCGGGCGCTACCAATACGCCCATCGCTTGCACGATAATGGGTGTTGAGCTATTTGGGGGCGAATACATTTTATACTACGCCATTGCCTGTTTTATGGCGTATTATTTCAGTGGTCATTCGGGCATTTATCAAACTCAAAGAGTTGCCATTTCAAAAGTTGATTCTTTAAAAAATACTCATGAAATAACGCTTAAAGAAGAGAGAGAAAATAGAAAAGCCAAAAGATAGCGACCCCTCAGTATCAAGGTAATTTTTTAATCATTTTATGCTTCATGTTTTGTTGTTTCTAATTAAGTCTTTTTAAAATAGCTTCTGCAGCCTCACGACCACTTTTAGCCGCCCCGTTCATGAAGCCCGAAAAATCTCCGCCACAATGTTCACCCGCGAAGAAAAGATTGCCTACGGGAATGGCTTCTGCACCCGCGATGGAAGTATATTGTCCCGTCCGATAACAAATATAACTCCCCAAAGCGTGAGGGTATGAGGGCCAGTGCATCCGCGCAACTTTGCCATTAAAATGTTGATTTGCACCTTTAAAAATGCGGTTCCATTTAGGCAAATAAATGTCTTTTTGCGATTCGGGCGAGCCTTTCCCAACGTTAATCCCTGATGCACCGCCAAATAAAATGGATAAACCGGCGGCTTCATTATCACTCGTTTGTAATTGCGCATTATCCCAACCGTTGGGAATACCTATATCCGAATAACATAAACCTTGATAACTCTGCTCTCTCCAGTAGTGCTTTTTCATGCCCAACATCAATTTGGCATTGCTGCCAAAACCCATTGTATTGATGGAGTCCCACTTCAATTGAGGCATTTTTAAGCGAATATCCACATTTTTTAAGCGTGAAAAGGGGATAGTCATCACCACAAAATCAGCTTTTATGGGAGCTGATAAACCCGAAAAAGTCAATTCGTACTCATCTGATTGGTTGCGTTTTATGGCTTCCAACGAACGGTTCACTTCAATATGATTCGTATATTTTTCGGCCAGCTCATTGGGGATGGACTGATTTCCGCCGCGTATTTTGTAGCGTTCATCGCTCTCGCCAAAAAGTTCCAA
This sequence comes from Saprospiraceae bacterium, assembly GCA_031424515.1. GTDB lineage: Bacteria > Bacteroidota > Bacteroidia > Chitinophagales > Saprospiraceae > JAAFJT01. The sequence continues at coordinate 12,467 of JANPHO010000161.1, read as the reverse complement.
TGCACCCCCCTCAGTATTTGTCGAAATTAAAATCGGTAAGTTAATGGCAGATTGCACCTGTGGCGATAAGCCGTATTCAGATTCATAAGCCACTTCAATAAACGTTTTAATCCAACCTTGCGCCCCAATTTTTTCAAGATATTGAGAAAGGGACAGGCGGTCGATTTTTTTAATGTAAGGGTCTTTTATTTTATACCCTGCTGTACTCATTTCGTCAGGTAAGCGGTCGGCATCAGCTTTGATTTTATCTGCAAAATGACGAAATTCTTCAATAACTTCCTTCAAAGTACGGTGTTTTCCGTTAAAAAAGAAGGCTTCCTTGGTAAGTTTGGACTCAGAAGCTTGGGCATAATCAATCAATTCGAGATTGAATTCTTTTGCCAATGCCCACATATCAGCGTGATTGGTATCTATAAATTCACCTCCGAATTCAGTCCACGTTCCTTCCCCCATCACGTTTTGAACAGTAAAAATACGCCCGCCTGTTCGCCCAGAGGATTCATAAATTGTAGCGTTTAGACCCGCCTTTTTAAAAATATGCAAAGCATTCAAGCCCGCTATACCTGCTCCAACAATGACGATACGTGGGGGATTTTTTAAAGAAAAAGAGCGACCGAACACCCCTGCCGAGTTCTTGGGGTTAAAAACCTCAGTATTTAACCCAATTAAGCTCGTAATCAGGGCGGTTTTACCTGTATTTTCTAAAAATTTACGGCGGGTAATGGCTGATTCCTCGGCAAGTTGCACTATTTCTTCGGAAGTTGTTTCAGCTTTATTGGCAGCTAAAGCCATGCGGAGAGCTTTTCGGAGAGTCTCGAAAAGGACTGTTTTAGAGTTATTTTTCATTTGGTTGAGGCTTTTTTATTTTGAATATCCTAATTTTAAATAAAATTCGACTGACAAATTACACTGTTATTTTTAACGATGCAAGAGTTTGAAAGTTAACTAAATGCAAATCTATTTTCTGTCAATTTACATCAGCCTATAATTCTATTATTTATTTTGTTATTATTGAGCTGTAAATTAATTTATAAAGTTTAAATTTCAATGAAACAAACGCTCTCTATTGCTATTATATTGATTTTCAATGTTTTATCTAATGCTCAAAGCCCAAAAATCAATCGAAAAGCGGTGGTAAAACGCCACACCGTTGTTTTAACAAAAGCAGATACATTGGCTTCTCTTTCGGTGGGCAATGGCAAATTTTGCTTCACAGCCGATATTACAGGCTTACAAACTTTCCCTGATGAATACGCAAAAGGTATTCCATTGGGTACTCAATCCGAATGGGGGTGGCATTCGTTCCCGAATACTGAGGGGTATAAAATTGAAGAGACTTTAAAGAAGTACGAATCGCACGGGCGCAAAGTGCCGTATGGCGTGCAAGTTTCTAGCCCTGACCGTAACAAATTGGCTGCCAATTACTTACGTGAAAATCCACACCGTTTGCAATTGGGTAATTTGGGTTTTGATTTAAGTAAAAAAGATGGCTCACCCGTAAAATTAGAAGATATAAAAAACATCCACCAAACGCTCGATATGTGGACCGGCGAATTAAAATCTCATTTTACCATTGAAAATGAAGCGGTGGATGTCAGCACATTTTGCCACCAAGACAAGGACGTTATTTCGGTAAAAGTAAAATCAAAACTTTTAAAAAAAGGTCAAATCAAGATTCGTTTGCGCTTTCCGTATCCCACAAATGCGTTTTTGGACGAGGGGAATAATTTTAAAAATGATGAAAAACATAGTTCGGAAATAGTAGAACTTATTAGATTTAGTACCAAATCAGACTCTAATGAAACGCTCATAAAGCATGAAATCAATGTTACTTCCAATTTTATTAAATTAAAATGGGATAAAAACAAGCCGGCGATTTCAGAAAAGCAAGCGCATTATTTTCAAATCACCCCTTCAGTATTAAGCGATATTTTTGAGCTAAACACCACTTTTTCAAATGATATTATGGCTATTTCATCGTCTAATTTTGATGAAAATAGAGAGAATAACCGAATAAAATGGCAATCTTTTTGGCAAAGTGGCGGGGCAATTGATTTTTCAAAAACCAAAGACCCACGGGCTTTTGAAATAGAAAGGAGGGTGGTTTTATCCCAATATTTGACTAAAATCCAATGCACAGGCTCCATGCCGCCGCAGGAAACGGGACTGACGTACAACTCATGGTTTGGCAAACCGCACTTGGAAATGCATTGGTGGCATGCCACTCATTTTGCGCAATGGGGTAGGGCAGAGTTGATGGAAAAGAGTTTGGATTGGTATAAAAAAGTACAAAATGAGGCTTTGAATATCGCCAAAAGGCAAGGCTTTGAGGGCGTGCGTTGGCAGAAAATGACTGACCCTTATGGGCGAGAAGCTCCGTCGTCGGTGGGAGCATTTTTGATATGGCAACAACCGCATTTTATTTATTTCGCAGAGCAAGCCTATTTGAGCCATTCGGATAAAGAAACCCTTGAAAAACACAAGGATTTAGTATTTAAAACGGCAGATTTTATGGCTTCGTATGCCTATTTTGACCCCGAAAAGAAGCGGTATATCCTCGGAAAAGCCCTCATTCCTGCTCAAGAACGTTTCAAACCAGAGGAAACCTTTAACCCCACTTACGAGCTTAATTATTGGTATTGGGCACTCTCAACGGCTCAAAAATGGCGTGAAAGGTTGGGCTTAAAACCGAACGAAAAATACGCGGAAGTGCTACAAAATCTATCGCCTTTGCCTATTGAAAACGGCATTTATCTTGCCACTGAAAACGCACCGGATAGTTATACCAATGAAAAATATTTGACCGACCACCCCTCAGTATTGGGCACTTTCGGGATGCTTCCCGAAACACCTATGCTTGATAAAACCATCATGAAAGCGACTTTTGAAAAAGTTTGGAAAGTGTGGCATTGGGATGATACATGGGGCTGGGATTTTCCTATGACCGCCATGACAGCCACTCGTTTGGGTTTACCCGATAAGGCGGTTGATGCTTTGTTGATGCCCATTCGAACCAATACCTATTTACCGAATGGACATAATTATCAAGACCAACGCCTACGGCTTTACTTGCCAGGTAATGGTGGCGTTCTTTCAGCAGTAGCCTTGATGTGTACTGAAAATGGTTTTCCGAAAGCTTGGAAAGTGCGGTGGGAGGGGATGAAGAGGAGTGTTGAGTAGTCAATTAAAAAGTGGTCAGTAAATTTAAAAATTTCTGTAGAATTCTCTGACAACTGACCACTTTTTAAGTGACTACTAAAACACCTACAAACTCCTTACAATCCCCAATTCCAGCCCCCTAAGTTCTGCTAACCCCCTCAGTCTTCCAATGGCAGAATAGCCCGGGTAGGTTGTTTTTTTCAAATCATCGAGCATTTGGTGCCCGTGGTCGGGACGCATGGGTATGGAGACCTTGCGGCGTTGCATCACTTTCACGATTTCTTTGACTACGGCATACATGTCCGTATCGCCATCTAAATGATCAGCTTCGTAGAAATTGCCGTCTGCATCTCGTTTTGTGTTACGGAGATGAAGGAAATGGATATGGTCGCCCAAGCGTTGCACCATACCCGCCAAATCATTATCGGGGCGAACTCCGTACGAACCCGTGCAAAAGCACAGACCATTCGCAGGGCTTGGTGCAGCGTTGAGCAACTCCACAGCATCTTGCTCGGTGCTGACGATACGCGGCAAACTCAAAATCGTGTAGGGTGGGTCATCGGGATGAATCGCCATTTTTAAGCCGGCTTCTTCCGCTACAGGTATTATTTCACGTAAAAAATGGAATAAATGGGTTTTTAATTTTTGAGCGTCAATATGCTCATAGGTCTTTAATGCTTTTAAAATTTGCTCAACGGTGAAACGTTCTTCACTACCAGGCAAACCGAGCAAGGCGTTATTGAAAAGCGTTTCCTTTTCAGCTTCAGACATTGTGGCAAGGCGTTTTTTAGCCGCATTTACCTCCCCCTCAGTATAATCGGCTTCTGCGTTGGGTCTTTTTAATAAAAATAAATCGAAAGCGATAAAAGCGTGTTTTTCAAAATACAGCGCTTTACTACCGTCGGGCATCGTGTAATAAATATCCGTTCGCATCCAATCGAGTATGGGCATGAAGTTATATGTGACTACTTTTAAGCCACATTTAGCCACATTTCGGAGGCTTATCTTATAGTTTTCAATATCTTTTTCAAACCCTGTCGTTTGTTTTTTAATATTTTCCGATACGGGTAGGCTTTCAATAACCGTCCAAGTCAGCCCCGCAGCCTCCACTTCCGCTTTTCTTTTGTTGATTTCTTCCACCGTCCACACTTCGCCAACGGGTACGTGGTGCAAAGCTGTTACCACTCCCGTACAACCCGCTTGGCGAATATCTGAAAGGCTAACAGGGTCGTTGGGGCCATACCAACGCATGGTTTGTTCCATTTTCATATTAAGACGAGTTTTAATTCATATTTAAATAATAGGGGTAAAAATCGGAATAAGTGTCTTAATTACAATTAAAATGATTGCTTTTTTTATGTAAAAATTTAGATATGACTAACAGATAATTACCCATGTCAATAGTATTTTGAAAAAACGACCACTAAGTAGCCGTAATGTCTCCAATTTTAATTAAAATTACGGTACGAAACCATCCAAAACGATATTCTATCCAGAATTTTAAACAAGCCAAATCTATTTAAATTTATTTCTATGATAAGTATCAAAGCGGTGCTAACGAAGCGAGACAAGCGAAATTTTGTAAAATTCCCCTTTAAATTATATCAAAACAACCCTAATTGGGTGCCTCAAATTACTCAAGATGAAATTAAAGTTATTTCAAAAGAAACGAATCCTGCCTTTGAATTCTGCGATGCTCAATATTGGATGGCCTATAAAGATGGTGAAGCTGTGGGCAGGATTGGTGGTATAATCAATCACCGCTACAATGAAAAAGTGGGTAAAAATTGCGCGAGGTTCAGTCAGATAGATTTTATTGACGATCCTGAAGTATCGACTGTTTTATTAAAAACGGTAGAGGATTGGGCAAAATCTAAAAAAGCAACCATACTTCATGGTCCTTTTGGCTTTACCGACATGGATCCCGAAGGGATGCTCGTGGAAGGTTTTGATGAATTGGGGACGATTGCGACCATATATAATCATCCTTATTATCAGTTTCACATGGAGAGAAATGGGTATAAAAAAGAAGTTGATTGGATGGAATACGAACTAATTCCACCCAAAGAAATTCCCGAAAAAGTAGAGCGAATTGCCAATATTTCCCTTGAAAGGTACAAATTACGAGTGCTTAAGCCTAAAAAAGCGAAGGATTTATTGCCGTATGCGCATGAAATTTTTGAAGTTCTGAATACCTGTTATGAAGAGCTTCATGGTTTTGTTTCTTTAACGGATAAGCAAATTGATATGTACGTGAAGCAATATTTTGGATTTATTGTACCCGATTTCGTTCCTATTGTGGTGGATGAGCACAATCATGTTGTGGGTTTTGGTATCACGATGCCTTCATTATCGAGGGCATTTCAAAAGGCAAAAGGCAATTTGTTTCCTTTTGGATTCATTCATATTTTGAGAGCCATGAAAAAGAATGACCGCGTGGATTTGTACCTGACCGGTGTGCGACCTGACTATCAAGATAAAGGTGTGAATGCCATTATGATGTGTGAAATGAACAAAGTTTATCTCAAATACAATATTCAGAAAGTGGAATCCAATCCAGAATTAGAGACGAATAGCAAAGTACAAGCACAATGGAAGTTTTATGAAAAACGACAACATAAAAGGAGGCGTTGTTTCATCAAAGAGTTACAGTAAAATACCATTTTGAAACTGTATAATCCCGAAATAGGTGCTGGTTAAAAACCAAGAAAGAAAGATAAAAAATTTATTTTTATGGTGAGTGAGGAGACTTTCAGAAGCCCTATAGTACGACCTACTATAAAACTCTTTTAAACCATCGAAATCAATATGCACGAATTACTAAATTAAGAAAGTTTAAACCTTACAAATTAAACTTATAGAGAGGGAATTACAAATTGATATGTCTCTAAAATTCGAAATTGGATGTCAAGTCAATGTGTCAGATTGAATATTGTCTACTACATATTAAGACATTAATACAACACTAAATTTGCTTCCAACACCTAAATCGCTTTCCACTGTAACATATCCACCTTGGGCTTCAATGAATTCTTTACTAATCGAAAGCCCTAATCCAGTACCTTCTTTTTTAGTACCCGGTACCCGGAAATAACGGTCAAAAATTTTGCCTTTATACTGAGGGGGTATGCCTTGCCCGTGGTCTATTACGGTAAAAATAATTTTTTGATTATCACTTGAAATACTCAATTCAATACTTGAATTATCATATGAATAGCGAATGGCATTAGAAATAAGATTGGTTAAAACCCAAGCTGTTTTGTCGCTATCGGCTTTTATTTTGGGTAAAATATTGGGAATTTCGATGTTTAGTTTAATTTGTTTTTGTTCTGCTTGGTTTTTAGTGGCACTGATGGCGTAGAGTAAAATCTCTTTTGGGTCAGTTGAAATGATGGATAACTGGATGTTGCCGCTTTCTACTTGCGACATATTCAGTAATTCACTGGTGATTTTTAAAAGACGATTAGTATCATCTTTTATGCTTTCAAGAAGGTTTTGTTGTTCATCATTTAAGACCCCGATTTTATCATTCTCAAGTAATTGCAAGCTCATTTTAATAGATGAAATGGGTGTTTTAAACTCATGTGAAACCGTTGCAATAAAGTTTGTTTTAGCAAAATCCAATTCTTTGTACGTGGTAATATTTCTTAAAATGATAACATGTCCAATCAAACTTTGTTTTTTTTCGCCTGTAGGTACAATAGAAATGTGTACAGTTTCTTTTTCAAAATAACTCTCCTTTTCATCGGCATATACTTTCACAGGTTGCGATTTTTCACTCGTTTGACCATTTTCAGAAACCACTAAATCCCTAATTAAAAGCCGAATTAAATCATTGTGTACCGCCACATCTTGTGCCGAACGACCAATCAAATCCGACCGTTTTAAACCCATAATTTTAATAGATTCTTCATTTGCGAAGATGATTTTCATGTTTTCATCCAAGCCAATAACGGGGTCGTGCATGTTGTCAATCAGCGTTTCAATGCGTTTTTTCTCCATCATTATGCTCGCAAGATTGCTATTATTGTATTCTTCGAGCTTTTTAGCCATTGTATTAAATGAGTTTGCGAGCTCACCAAATTCGTCATGACTTGCAAAATTGACCCTTTCAGAATACTTTTTATCGGCAATTCGTTGTATACTTTCAGTTAATTCTTTTATCGGATTTGCAATGTAAGAAGGCAAATTAATGAGCAGTGTAAAAGCTATCATAAAACATAAAGCGGCTGTAAAAGCTATCCAAAAATATGCAGTATAAGCTGTTTGTTCAGCTAATTTACTTTTCTTCTGAATGGCTTGCATATTCATATCCATAATTTTGAAAATCTGAATGCGCATGGATGAAACTATATTTTTATCATTTTTAGCTGTTTTAAAGTGCTCAAAATGTTTTCTCAATTCAGTGGTAGCTTCTTTTTCACCAAATTCAGTGTTGTTTTTTTCTTGATTTTGCAGGTTAAGTTCAAAAATATTAATAGATTCAGCGGTATCGTTTTCTAACGCGGAAAGCATATTCCGAGAGTATTCCAATGTATTGTAATTGGAAACTAAAATATTTTCAGTATCCGATTTCAAAGCATTAATGTATGTCGTCCCAACGGCACTGAGCAAAATAATGAGCAAAAATAAAAGCCCAACGCCCAATGTGAGTTTCGTTTTAATTTTCATTTAGATTTCATTTAGGATAAAATTACGAGGTCAATATCATTTGAAGATAATTTATTTAAAAGTTCGTTGAAAACATTGGTCGCTAAAATGATTTTCATCAAACTTAAATGCGGCTTTCCAATGCAAATAGTGGTGATTTTTCGGTCGTCAGCTTGCTCAAAAATAGCTTTTGAAATACTTGGGCTTTCAATTTTGATGATTTCAGCGCCTAATTCAGTCGCTAATTTGAAATTATTGATTAAATGCCGTTGTTTATCCAAAGCGATTTTATCCGCATTTTCAGCGGGCGTTTGAACGTATAAAACATACCATTTGCTGTTGTAATAATTCGCCAATCGAGCCGTTTTACGAATCACATTTTTAGCCGTTTTATCATTGCTGCTGATACAAGCGAGGAATTTTTCATGCCGAAAATTCTTATTTTTAGTAATTTCATTCTCCACTTTACGCTCCACTTGCGAAGCCACTTCTTTCAAAGCTAATTCTCTTAATTGTAAAATATGCTCACTTTTAAAGAAATTATTGAGCGCAGCGTCAATTTTATCGGCTTTATAAATTTTACCTTCTTTCAAGCGGGTTATCAATTCATCCGCTGTCAAGTCAATATTGACGACTTCATCGGCTTGCCCCAAAATGCTGTCAGGAATGCGTTCTTTGACTTCAATGCCGCTAATTTCCTTGATGTCTTCGTTTAAACTTTCGATGTGCTGAATATTGACGGCTGAAATGACGTTGATACCCGCCTCTAAAATTTCAATCACATCCTGCCAGCGTTTTTCATTTTTACTCCCTTCGATATTGGTGTGCGCCAATTCATCAACGATAACTACTTCGGGACGCAGATTGATAATGGCTTGCACGTCCATTTCCTCCAATTCTTTGCCTTTGTAAAAAAGCTTCCGACGGGGCACAACGGGCAATCCTTCAAGCACCCCCTCAGTACCGAGCCTTCCATGCGTCTCCACGTAGCCAATTTTTACGTCAATGCCATTGCGCAAAAGCGTGTGGGCTTCCTTGAGCATCCGATACGTTTTGCCCACACCCGCACTCATGCCGATATAAATCTTGAATTTGCCACGCCTCGATTTTTTAATCAAATCGAGGAAATGTTGCACGTTTTTATCTTTTTCAGTCATTAAAAAGGAATTTTGACCGTTATTTTAGTATAGAAGAGAGCCATCGGCTCGACATTTTTGTAGCCGTGGGTGCTAACCCACGGGTTATAAATAAAACTATTACTATTACAAGGCTACGTAGTAGCGACATTCTTAAATTTAATCTAAAAATGTCGCCACTAAGTGGCTTTTACTGAGGGGCATCTTTTCACCGTGGGTTTAACACCCACGGCTACAAAAATGTCGAGCCGATGGCTCTTTTTCAAATCCGTTTTTATTTTGAAACGCCATCCAAAGCTAAATTAAGCTTTAAAACATTGATTTTAGATGTTCCAAACAAGCCTAATAATGGCTTTTCAGTATGTTTTTCGATGAGATTATAAATGGTTGCTGCGGGTATATTTCTGACTTTTGAAATGCGAGCGACTTGTATTTTAGCCGCTTCGATGGAGATGTTAGGGTCTAAACCGCTGCCACTCGCTGTCACCAAATCAGAGGGAATATCCGATTTTTTAACATCAGGATTATGGACTAAAAAAGTATCAATTCTCGCCTGTACATCTTTTAAATAATCGGGATTGCTGGGTCCTTTATTGCTGCCACCTGCGCCCGCAGCGTTGTAAGCGACTGCCGATGGACGAGAATTAAAGTATTTATCATCGGTAAAAGATTGACCGATATTGCTGTAAAACGTTTTACCATTCTGTGATATAATGTCGCCTTTGCCACCATTGGGGGTCAATTGCGCAATTGCCCAAATACTGAGGGGGTAAATAACCATGAAAAAAACAAGGCAAACGAAGGTTAATTTTATCGCTGGAAATATATTCGATTTCATTTTTATAGATTTTTAAACGAAAATGGATACTAAAAGGTCAATGATTTTGATACCAATAAAAGGCACAACGACACCACCCAAACCATAGATTAAAAGATTGCGACGTAACAAAGCACTCGCTCCAATGGGTTTATAAGTTACGCCTTTTAAAGCCAACGGAATAAGCAACGGAATAATAATTGCATTAAAAATGACCGCCGAAAGAATCGCACTTTCAGGGCTGTGCAAGTTCATGATATTTAATGCTTGCAATGATGGAATCGCTGCAATGAACAACGCTGGAATGATGGCAAAATATTTTGCCACATCGTTGGCAATTGAGAAAGTGGTCAACGTGCCACGCGTCATTAAAAGCTGTTTACCGATTTCCACGACTTCAATTAATTTCGTTGGGTCATTGTCCAAATCCACCATATTGCCCGCTTCTTTTGCGGCTTGCGTGCCACTGTTCATCGCCACTCCGACATCGGCTTGGGCTAGGGCAGGGGCATCGTTGGTACCATCGCCCATCATAGCGACAAGGCGACCAGCGGATTGTTCTTTTTTGATGTAATTCATTTTATCTTCAGGTTTGGCTTCGGCGATAAAATCATCAACACCCGCTTTTTCAGCGATGAATTTGGCCGTTAAAGGATTGTCGCCAGTGACCATTACCGTTTTAATGCCCATCTTACGAAGACGTTCAAAACGCTCTTTTATGCCTGTTTTAATGATGTCTTGTAACTCAATTACGCCGACGACTTTTTCATTTTCAGCCACCACTAAAGGCGTTCCGCCATTGCTTGAAATCATTTTAACCCTTTCTGCAATTTCAGAAGGGAAAATATTACCAGCTTTTTCAGTCAAATTTCTAATAGCATCAGAGGCACCTTTTCGGATTCGAGTACCATTGAAATCAATACCAGAACTGCGCGTTTCAGCTGTGAATTTGATGAATTTGGGTTTTTCAATACTATAAACGGAAGGGTTAATACCCGCCAATTCAATAATAGATTTGCCCTCTGGGGTATCGTCAGAAATGGAACTCAAGACCACGCATTTGATAAATTGTTTTTCATCAACGCCACTGGCAGGGTAAAAATTGGTCGCTTTGCGGTTCCCGATGGTGATTGTACCCGTTTTATCCAGCAATAAAACATCAATATCGCCTGCCGTTTCAACCGCTTTACCACTTTTAGTAATCACGTTCGCCCTCAATGCTCTATCCATGCCCGCAATACCGATGGCTGAAAGCAAGCCGCCAATCGTAGTAGGAATCAAACAAACGAAGAGTGAAATAAAAGACGCAATGGTAATCGGCGTATTGGCATAATCCGCAAAAGGTTTTAATGTCACTGTAACGATGATAAAAACTAAGGTAAAACCCGACAACAGGATAGTTAAGGCGATTTCATTCGGTGTTTTTTGACGAGATGCTCCTTCCACTAAAGCAATCATTTTATCCAAAAAACTCTCACCGGGTTCGGTAGAGACTACCACTTTTATTTTATCGGATAAAACTTTTGTACCGCCCGTTACGGAGCTTTTATCGCCGCCCGCTTCACGAATCACAGGCGCACTTTCACCTGTAATCGCACTCTCATCGATGGTGGCTAACCCCTCAGTAATTTCACCGTCAGTGGGAATAATATCGCCCGCTTCGCAGATGAAAACATCGCCTTTTTTGAGTTGTGAAGATGAAATGATTTGACCGTTCTCTAATCGAGCGGGCGTTTCTTCCCTCGTTTTACGGAGGCTATCCGCTTGCGCTTTGCCTCTTGCTTCGGCGATGGCTTCGGCAAAATTGGCGAATAATAGTGTTAAAAATAATACAATAAAAACGATGAAATTATAGGTAAAACTGCCTTGTGAAGTCTCACCAGTCAATATCCAAAGACTGACCACAAACATGATAACCGTTCCAATTTCAACAGTAAACATGACTGGATTGCGGAACATAATCACTGGATTCAGTTTTATAAAAGAGTGCTTTAAAGCTTCTTGCATCAAATCTTTTTGAAACAAAGATGTGTTTTTATTTTTAGAGCTCATTTTAATTAAAATTTAAACAATGAGAAATGTTCAGCAATCGGACCCAAAGTCAAAGCTGGGAAGAAGGACAATGCGGCTACAATTGCGATGACCGCAAAAACCATCAAGCCAAAAGTGGCTGTATCGGTCTTCAAAGTTCCTGCACTTTCAGGGATATATTTTTTACTGGCTAAAATACCTGCAATCGCTACGGGGCCTATAATCGGCAAATAACGAGCGAACAACATCACAATGCCACATGCAATATTCCAAAAAGGAGTATTATCGCCTAAGCCTTCAAAACCACTACCATTATTCGCTGATGATGATGTGAATTCGTAGAGCATTTCACTAAAACCATGATAACCGGGGTTCGCCAACCAAGCGGCGTATTCAGTCGGATTATTAGCGAATAAATGCGATGAAATGGCTGTACTTGCTAATATCAAAAAGGGGTGAAGCAAAGCGATTACCATGGCTATTTTCATCTCTTTGGCTTCTATTTTTTTACCAAGAAATTCCGGTGTTCTGCCCACCATCAATCCGGAAATAAAAACAGCTAATATGACAAAAACAAACATATTGATAAACCCTACTCCTACCCCTCCAAAAAAAGCATTTACCATCATCCCTAATAATAAAAACATTCCTGAAAGCGGGGTAAAACTATCGTG
>JANPHO010000160.1:0-10792 GCA_031424515.1 Saprospiraceae bacterium | reverse complement strand
CCCATTATCGTTGGCAGTGATATTGACGTCAATATCTTGGCTTGTTTTAAAAGTAAAAGTAGAAGGTATTGTAAGCTGATCCATTGTCTTTTCAGCGACATCAACCGTAGATACTGTACCATTTTCTGGTATTTCAAAAGTACTACACGCTCCTAAACTTAGGAGCGAAATAAAAAAGAATGCCTTTTTCATGTTTAAATGGGATGAGTTTTGTAGTAATGAATAATTTAATTGTAAAAATTTAAAATTTATAACACGATCATATTTATTAAAGAGGATTATAGTTGCAATAACCAATGCCTTCATTTAATAAACAAATGAAAAAATATTTATATATTTATATCTCTGGATTAAGGATTACTATACATCAGCACTCTGAAAAACAGCGAGAGGCGTTTTAACAAGTATCCATAAGTCAAGCGCGAAACTTATGCGTTCTGAGTATTCAGCGTCTAATTTTTTACGGCTTTCTGCGCTGACATCTTTTTTTCCTCTTTCTGTCACTTGCCAATATCCCGTGATACCAGCAGGAGCATTAAAGCGGGCAATGCCCTCATCCGTAGTTACTTTTTCCGCTTCATAAAGTGGTAATGGGCGATTTCCTACGAGCGACATATCGCCTTGCAGTACATTTATCAATTGTGGTAGTTCGTCAATACTCGTATTTCTGATAAAATGGCCAATCTTAGTAATCCTCGGGTCGTGGGTGATTTTAAGAAACGTCTTTTCTGCTTTTTGTTCAGTCAAAACGGCTTGTTCTGAAACCCAACCATCATCTGAAAAAAGCTCCAAACTATCAAAATCTATTGAATCTAATTCTTCACTCATTTGTGCATCCGAAGATTCATTGCCATATTGGTTTAAGTGCGACATACTTTTTAGTAGCTGGTCTGCATCTGTTCGCATGGAGCGAAATTTCCAAAAACCAAATATTTTATAATTTTGCCCAACGCGCATGGATTTATAGAAAATGGGACCCGGACTTTGTATTTTAATTAAAATAGCAATAATTAAAAACAAAGGGCTCAACATTAATAGTAATACGCTCGCGGCAATAATGTCCACTAAGCGCTTGAAAACCAAATAAGGTCGCTTAGTAGAATATGAAATTGTGGATATTGTATTCATCTTTAGAAGTTCACTTTTAAATTAGACGTTTTAAAATGCTGCGGCTTTAATAAATTCTTTGAAAATACTGCGAACAGGAATCGACCTTTGTTCTACCTCGTTGTTTTCAGTTTCTGCTTCTTCCACTACTGAAGGCACACTTTTCAATAATAATTTACCAATGCGCATGTCTAATTCTGCTGGATGAAAAGGCTTAGCCAAATAATCATCAGCCCCACTTTCTAAACATTTGATTCTTACCGCACTCTCTTTATTGCTGCTTATTACTGCTATGGGCGTGTTTTTATCCAATTCACGAACGGCGTGAATGAAATCCATCCCTGATAACTTAGGCATATCTAAGTCAGTAATAATAGCGTCCGGTGATAAACCACCCTTAATGGCTTCAAGTGCATCTGTGGAATCAGAAAAAGGAATAACCTCGTATTTTTTTTCGAGGAAAATAGCCAAGAATCGGCTCATGACTGGAGAGTCGTCAATGATTAAAATTGTACGTTTTTGCATTGTCTCTTCTATGAATTTTGGTTATAAAATAAATTACTCGTTTTATATATACAAAAATATACCTTATCAGGGTAGTCCGTGGGAGTTTTTCGGTTTTCGGCAGGTTTTAAAAGGATTTCGGCATAATTCAACTGTTTTCGGTAAAATACTGAGGGGTAGTATTTTAAATAAAAATAGAAAAGCGACTATCGTTAAACCAGTCGCTTTTCTTTATATAAATATTTGATAATCAATTAATTACGTTTCTTTCATTAAAAAGCTAAAGTATCCTCAAGCGCCCCATAAGTTCAGCTTTATTGGAGCGGCTGATGGGGATTACCGTTTTTTCTATCACCAACGAGTTTTCTTCAATATCCTTAATTTTTGAAAGATTTATGATATAAGTGCGGTGTACTTTCAGGAATCGGGCATCATTTAATCGTTCATCCACACTTTTGAGCGTACCATAAATGATGTGTTGTCCTTTGGTGGTTTTTACCCTCACGTAGTCGCCCACGTTTTCAAAAAAAAGAATCTCTTCGCACGGGATACGAATGTATCGCCCCTCTTCTTTGACATAAATTTCCTTCGATGAATCCTCAATCCTGGGGAAGCTGAGTTTTTTCTCTAATTTTTCAAGTGCAATATTAATCGCTTGCTCGAATCGAACCAGAGATATAGGTTTCTTTAAAAAATCAATGGCTTGAAATTCGTAAGCCTCATAAGCATAGTCCGTTTTAGTCGTTGTAAAAACGACCATTGGCAAGTAAGGTAAGCGATTGAGCATCTCGATACCTGATAATTCGGGCATTTCGATGTCTAAAAAAATCAAATCAGGATCTTTGGTCTCTAAAAAATCTAATGCCGACTGGCCATTTTCAAAAATACCAAGCAGTTCAATTGAAGGATTTTTTTGACATAAACGCTCTAAGGCTTTTCGAGCCATTATGTCATCGTCAACAATTATACATTTTAAAATCATGGGAGTTTGTATTTAATTCGTTAAGTCTCTTCTTTTCAAATATTGCATTTATCATTACTTTACTAAACTTCAATAAGCCGTAATTTATTAAAGTCACTTTCTACTGCTTCTATCCCTTGCGGAAGTTTGGCTTCTATTCTACCAAAAATCTCTTCTAATGCCTCTTTGGGTACTCTATTTTTAGCGGAATGTTCAAGTTCTAGCATCAATGCTTCAATATCCGATAATCCCACCATACTAAAAGTAGGCTTTATTTTGTGCGCCAATCGCCTCACTTCTTCCCAGTCTTCCGCTACAAAAGCGTTTTGAAGAGTTGAGTATTCGGGAACCGTATTTTCAATAAAAATTTTAAACATCTCGCGGACATAATCCCAATCGTTGAAATACAGTTCTTCAAGCAATTTGGCGTCTAATCTTTTATTGAATTTAAAGAATGCCCCCCCCTCAGTATCAGAATCATTTTCTTCCGTTTTTGAGGTACCATTCTTTTCAGATGAACAATATTTTTGGATTTTTTCCACGATTTGATCCGGTGTAAATGGTTTTGAAAGATAATCATTCATTCCCGCCTGAAAAGCTTTATCTTTTTGAGACAACATAGCAGACGCAGTCAAAGCAATAATGCACGTATCCGCATTCATATTTTTAGAGTTCCTAATCGCAATTGTGGATTCATAACCATCCATGACAGGCATTTGAACATCCATAAAAATGATGTCAAATTTTTCCTTTTGAGCCATTTCAAAGCCCTCTTTACCGTCATTAGCCATTGAATAGGTGATATTCCATTTTTTTAACAATGTGGATATATACTTTCTATTCATGTAATTATCTTCGACTACAAGCACCTTGATTGCAGCAGTTTGGATATTGCTGAGTGTAGGAACGCTATATTCCTTAACCGAAATTTTATTGCCCGAATCCTTATATGGCAAATTGAAAATGAATTTTGAGCCTTTGCCCAATTCACTTTGAACCTCGATGCTTCCACCTTGAAGTTCAATCAACTGCTTCGTAATTGATAAGCCTAAGCCTGTTCCCCCAAATTTGCGCTTTATATCCCCATCTACTTGACGGAACGTCTGGAATATTAAGCCCAATTTGTCTTCTGGGATACCAATACCCGTATCAGCCACTATGAACTCCAATAAAAAATGATTAGCAACCTTTGCTTTTATTTTTACTGTAATCTCTATTTTTCCTTCGCTTGTAAATTTCTCAGCGTTACCAATGAGGTTTGTCAATATTTGATTGAGTAAAAGATCGTCGCCGATGACTGTATTTTCAATGCGGTCATCAATTTTCACTTCTATACTGAGGGGCCTATCATTGAGCCTCAATTGAACTGATTTAGCCAAAGACCGTACCATACCCACTACATCAAACTCTTTTTGTTGAATCTCCAATTTGCCAGAGCGGATTTTTGAAATATCTAATACATCCGAAATCAACATTCTCAACATTTCGGCCGAATTTTTCAGAATCGTTAAGTATTCCTTTTGCTCTTCGGAAGGGCTCGTATCGTGCAATAAATGGGACATACCGATGATAGCATTTAAAGGCGTACGTATTTCATGGCTCATATTGGCTAAAAATTGTTTTTCAGCTTCTTGAGCAGCCTCCGCTTTTTGGCGCGCAAATTCAAGGTCGTGCTGTAGTTTTTTCTGATTACTGATGTCGTAATGGATGCCCAAAGCACCCGTTACATTGCCAGCAATATCGAAAATTGGGACACCTGAAATCAAAGCCCATATGCGCTCACCATCTTTTTTAATCATTTGTACCTCATATACCCCACTCCTTCCCGCTGCGCGCTCATTGATTTGAGTATTTAGAACTGCATAGTATTCTTTAGGGAGAAGGGTTTTTACCGCTTTTTTACCAATAAGCTCTCCTTGAGTATAGCCAATCATTTCACAAAATCGCGGATAAGCCGTCACAATATTACCATCATTATCAACCTCCAATAAACCCAACTCCATGTTTTCTATAATCCCTCTGTATTTATCTTCGCTGGCTCTGAGTTTTTCTTGGACGAGTACTTCGTTGGTGACATCCCTATATTCCCATAAATGCCCTAAATATTCATTTTTAATAAAAATTGGGATATAATCTCTACTAAAAATTCTACCATCAACCATTTTTATTTCCTCAGCACTGACTATTTGGCGATTTGACAATACTTCAAAAATGCGCTTACCAAATTGGTCAGGATTAGAAAATAAATTAAGAACATCGGTAAGGCTATCTGAGCAATCACTGCCTAATAGTAAATGAGGCGGCACTGCAATATTAAAAATATCGCAAAATGCTTGATTAACCAAGACGATTTTCCCATTTTCATCTTCCAATAAAATACCTGCATTCATATTACTGATGAGGGTAGATAACCGCGATTGGCTCGTTTCGAGTGCATGAGTCCGCTCATCAATCAAGTGTTCAAGGCTTCCGTTAAAAGCCAATAAATCTTGATTGACATTGAATAGCTCCAAAGCCTTTTTCTCAAGTATGGCTTCAGCGCATTTGCGGGCTTCTCTCTCCCTCTCAAACCTTCTTTTCAGGATTTCTATCTCAATCATGGGTTATTTCTTTAAAATTAAAAGTCTGACTTCACTACCATCATCTTTAAGGTTCGTTTTTTGAACGGTGCCTTTTTCATTAAAATGATCAAAACAGCCTTCAATCAAGCCAATGGCTAAGTCAGCCATTTTACGCTTAGAAGTGTATATCATCTCAATTGTATTATCATCAAGTCGGGTTATTTGAAAATGCGGCAATTCGGCATCAGGGTATATTTTACGTACCTCTACATGAATATGATTTTCAATGGATTCAAGAAGTTGGAAGGTATGGCTGATATGCCTCGTATGGGTTGGAAAAGATTTCATCAAGACACTAAAAACGTGCTTGCCAAATAATCGGAGTAAAACCTCCACGGGTATGTTTTTCTCTTGACTCAAATTGCCAATGAGTTGAAACATTTCAGAATGGGGATAGGTGCCTATTGCTGTATAAGCACCATTAGTAGATAAGCTACTTTTTTCAATGATAGTATCAACTGTTTCGTAGCCGAAGTTTTCTTCCACGAGGTCAAGGAATTCTGTAAATATTACACCTTTCATGTTTAAATTTGTTTGAGAAATACCAAAAAATCATTATCAATACAGAGAATAGAGACTTTTTTAGTTACTAAAACAAATAGGTGCATAAAAGTAAAAAAAGCTAATTTTTACCCATTAAAATCTTACAAAACCTATTTAAATATTAAAATCAAGTATATCGAAAACCAAAAGCTCCTCTCCAAAAGGTTTTAAGCAAACTCAATTCCCCTTTTAGCAAAAAAGAGACCGTTTTAGAAGGCATTGTGACAGTGAAAAAATAGGTAAGAAACCCAGCAAGTTGCAGAGGCTTAGTATTCCTTCGCATGAAAAGAATGCGATTTCGGGTCATGTAATACATTTTCAATGGGCTGAGTTTACCAACGGATGCGCTCTCTTTGTGATAAATCAATCCTTTGGGCTCATACCAAATATCGAATCCTGCTCTCTGAATATGAGCACACCAATCCAGTTCCTCATAATATAAGAAAAAATCTTCAGGCATAAGTCCAACTTTTTCAATAACTTCTCTCTTGAGCATCATGGCAGCACCATGGGCATACGGCGTGGCGCGTGCATGATTGAATTGTCCATCATCCTTTTGATTTTTTCCAATTGTCTCATTTCTTCCCGTCAGATTATTCATTTCAGTAAAGCCCGCATACTGAATATACTGAGGGGTCTGAAAATAGCAAATCTTGGGACTGACTACACCAGTGCGCGCGTTTTCCGCAAAACGTGACAAAAGTGCCTCCACTAATCCTTCTGTCCACACGGTATCATTATTGACTAAAAATACATAATCTCCTGTCGAAGCTTTAATTCCTAAATTATTACCACCCGCAAAACCCGAATTTTCAGCGCTATTGAGCACTTTTACTGAGGGGTAGTGTTTTTTAAAAGTATAGGTACAATCTTCTTTGCATTCGTTGTCAACAACGATGACTTCAAGATTTTTGTAGCTGTTTTTTAAAATAGAATCTAATAATTCACATGTCACAGCGGGTTGCTTGTAATTGACTGTAACTACTGAAACAAGAGGTTGATTTTTCATGTTGATTATCGTTTTAAAGGGAATTATTAAAATTGAAGCGCGTTGAAACCTTTTTTAAAATGGACTGATACGTAGGTAATATATGGTCAAATGACTTTAATACCTTCACTGGCAACCACTTATTGAGTAGAATTTGACCAATAGAAATAGTCAAAACTATTGATAAAGCCGATGCAATAGCAGCACCAATAATACCCCACTGGGGAATAAAAATCAAGTTTACGACTATAGTCACGAACATACTGAGTAGCAACATTCTAAAATTCCAATGCGGTTTTCCGATGGCGTCGAGCGTAATACCAAACAACCTCCCCCACGGTTTTACTAAACCCGATACCGCCAATATTTTAACAAGCAAAGCAGCTTCCGCAAACTTCCCACCAGTCATGACTTTTATGATTATATCAGCACCAAAAAAGGTAACAAGTGCAATTGGCAACGTCATAGCGAGCAACCAACCCACAGATTTTTCATAAAGCCTAATCACACCATTAGAGCCACTTACATTATGTTCAGCAGCTATTTTAGGCAATAAAGCCAAACCCAATGCATTGAGTGGAAAATCAAGGTATGAAATAATACGGGTTGCTACATTGTAAACTGCTAAAGCCGCAGGGCTCACAAATGCCCCCAACAGGATAACATCGGCTCTTTGAAATATCATTGAACACAGGTTGGTTCCCATGGCATAGCGACCATAAAGGAATATCTTAGTTATCCATTCTTTTTTGAGATGTCCAAAAATGAGATGCTGACGATTCATCCGCCATACAACAGCCAATGTCAACGCCGCAGCAGGAATTTGTAACCAGAGTAGCGATAAGCCTGTAATTTCCGCATTGCACAATTTGATAATAATGGTAAAAAGGAGATAATTAAAACCAAATATAAATGCCGAAGTAGCGGACGTTCTAAAATCTTGTTCCATCATCCTTGCCCCCTCAACGAAGCGCAATATGCCAGTTATCACCGCTAAAACGAAATAATTTAATACTAAAATAGGCAAATCGGGCATTTGCCAAACATTTTTTAATAAAAAACTTAAAATAAGTAAAATGAATGCCCCCACTACATTTACACCAACACTCAAACTCAATGAGGCACTGAATATCTGAGGTTTCTCCTCGCTTTTATGCGTGCCGAAATGAACCAGTGCATTCTGTATAAGCCCTAATCGAGCCATATCAATAAATGAAACCAATACCAAAAACATCGCCCAAGTACCTAAAGCCTCGGGTAAAAGCCAACGAACAGCAAATATGAAATGGATTAAAGCAAAACCTTGCTGCGATAAGCCTGCAACCAATGCAAGACTGCCTGAACGGAAAAAACTATTTTTGGGCATGTGAATAAGAAGTTGAAAGGTTTTTTTCAGTAAATTGATTGTAGGGCGAGGATGATGTCGCCAATCTTGTGTTTATTAATTCCGAATAAAGTATCTCTGTGCGTCGGGCAATATTTTCCCATAAAAACTTAGTTTCTACTATTTTCTTTCCTTCTTTTCCCATTTGAAAAGCAAGTTGTGGATTGCGAAATAGAAAATTAACCTTTTCCGAAATCTCTTGATAAACATACGGATCAAAAAGTAAACCATTACGGTTATTTTCAACCACTTCTTTTATGCCACCAATATTACTTGCCAGTACAGGTTTTGATAAAGTATTGGCTTCCAATAAAACAATGCCTTGGGTTTCGTGAAAAGAAGGTAAAATCAAGGCGTAGGACTTACTGATCCATTCCATTACTTCTGCGCTTTGGAGTGCGCCCGTCAAAGTAACTCGGTCGGCTAACCCCTCAGTATGGATGAATTTTTCCATATTTGTGCGCTCTAAGCCATCGCCAATCATCACTAGTTTTACCCGTCTATCTATAGTTTTCATGGCATTTAATAGGTTAAATACGCCTTTTATGCGCTCTAATCTGCCCACAAAAACAAGTAAATCATTATCAGTCTTATTTTCAGAATTGCTCAATGCCTTTTCAACACCATTCGGAATAATAGTTATTTTTTTAATGATACTGGGCATAATCGCCTCAATCTCTTGCTGCATTTCATTGCTCACAGCTATGAGAGCATCACTATTCAATAAGCTATTTTTTTCATAATGGCTTGCCCAGTGTTCATGAATCTGTTTATCTATATTCTTTCCGGAAAAAGATTTTTCATTTTCCAAATTCACCAAGCCGTGTAAAGTGGTCACTACAGGAATTATATTCTTTTTTTGAGGAAAAATAAAACCACTTCTGCCCTGTAAATGAATAATATCGTATTCGTTTACATGCTTTTTTAACCATAGATTGACACTTATATTAAAACTCCACTCTTCGGCTAAAATACTTAAAATTGGTTGGCGGCGAAGAGGCAAATAAGGTAATTCGATGATATTGCGCCCTTCTAAGGTATATCGCTGAGTCTTTTTGCGAAAACCTCCAGCAGTCAGGATAGACACATCATGCCCTAAATTGGCCATATGTGCAGAAAGGTGCCATACATGCGTCTGTATGCCCCCTTGAAAACTTTTTGGTAGTGATTTGCAAACGTATAAAATTCTCATCGATTTGGTTTTGTATGCTTAAGGAGGGTTTTTATTTAATTTTTACAAAAATTAAAAACCACTATAAAATCCACTATAAAAAACTAAAATGGCAATTCAATGCCCTATTTCACTTTTAATCTAAATCTATTTTTAATTAAAAAACTGACTCCCAACATTTTAAAATCCCCTCCCTCAGTAAAAGCCACATATCGTGGGTATTTGATTGAGAACTCAAAGACAAATTAGTTTCTATGCTTCTTTTATTGAGGGTAAGGGAAACGAAGACCAAATTGTATCAATAAATGATACTTCTTCGGACACTTTTTCTTACAGGTTTATTTGCCAGGCGTTTAAAAACAACCAACTGAATCATTCTTAAACTTCAGTGATAGACACCACTTGATGTGGTGTATGAATAAATCTCCTATTGGCTTCTCTCATACCCGTCAGTGCCATTAAAGTAGCTCCGAGTGCTTGAGGAATTTCAAGCCACATTTTCAAGTTTTTAGCTTCAAAATATGATTTAGGTATTGCTATTAAAAACGAACTGATATTTAAAACAAATGCTGTGAACCAAATAAGCGTCATTTCTGAATTAAAAGCCCAATTTAGAACAGTACCAACCATCAAAACCAAAGGCAATAATAAGCGCGGCGGCAGTATCATTTGAATTGATTTATTAAAAAAGTCAAAGTTACCTTTAGAAATCAATGCTTGAAAACCTGCTGGTACATACTCTTGAGCACAACGATATTGCGCTGCCAACCATCTACTGCGTTGCTTTGAAAAATGCTGTGATCGGCTTATTTTTTCATCATAAACAATAGCCATTTCATCGTATTCCACTGTTTTGCCTAAGCGCGTCAATCGCAATTCTAATTCTTTATCAAAGCCACCAGTCACATCTATATCCTTCATGATGGACTCAAAAAGACCGTACTCAAACGCCATTCCAGACCCCGCTAAGCGAGCCGAAAGATTCAATGCCCGATGCCCTCGGCAAAGGATATGATTATTAATATCTTCGCTGGCAGCATCCAATAAAGCAAATCCAGTTTGACCATTTTTAGCGGCTCTTCTGCCTTGAAGGATTTCACAACCGTTATTAAAAGCCGTATTTACTCTACTTAAAAAATCATTTTTCATGATATTATCAGCATCCAATATCACCGAAATATCAAAAGCCGACCCCCTCAATAAAGACAGTGCTTGATTGAGTGATTTTGACTTAGTACTCTTTTCAAATTGTACTTCTATGACTTGGATTGAGGACTCACGCAGTTCTGCTATGGTGGCGTTCTGTAATTGATCAGCTATCACTATCACTTGATATTTATCTTGAGCGTAATCTTGCTTTAATGCCGCTTTGGCAGCGTGCAGGATGACAGCATCTTCGCGGTAAGCAGGAAGGAAAACGGCTATTTTATTCTCTTTTTCACCCGCATTTAAAGCGCTCTTTTGGCTTTTTTTATAGTCATTTTTATAAAAAATGCCTGCAAACGAATAAACG
>JANPHO010000159.1:0-8707 GCA_031424515.1 Saprospiraceae bacterium | reverse complement strand
TAAAAACCAGCGTTGCCTTCGCCCGCCGATTTTACGCCGGGCGTGAGTTGCAAGGTTTTAAGAATATCTTTTTCACCGAATAAAACGGGGACATTTTCAATATCGCGGGGGTCAAGTTTCACCACGGACATTTCATTTTTAGAGATATTTTTATTCTCTTTCTCAGATTTTACCACAAATTCCGCTAAAACTGCTGACTCAGGTGTTAATTCTTTATTGATTTGAATGTCTTTGTCGAGTGTAATTTTTTCTTCAATAACCGCATAGCCGATGTATTGAATTTTTAAAATATAATCACCTTTGGGCAGAGTAAGTGAGTAAAAACCGTAGGTATTCGTCACGGCACCCGTCGTCGGTTTATCTTTTAAAACAACGGACGCCCCAATAAGGTCTTCACCATTAGAAGCATCTTTCAGCGTGCCACTAATCGTGAAATTTTGCCCTAAAATGCTCGATATACTGAGGGGGGTAAAAAAGAGCGTGAGTAGAATAGGTAAAAAATTCTTTTTCATAAAATATTTAAGTTGAAAAAAGGAGTGATTTCTTAAACTGTTTAAACGCCGTAAAACCCTTTTATGTGTCGAGAGCTATGTAAAGAATAGATTAAATAAGGGAAAAAGGCGACTAAATAAGGTTTTATGTGCTATTTTTTTAAATGAAAAAAGCACCTTGATAGAATCAAGATGCTTTTTTTTAAAAATACTGAGGGGGTAGACCCGTCAATCCATTTTTACTATTTTAATGGTCTTTTGTACGTTATCACTAACAAAACGCGCTAAATACACACCCGCAGGCACATTGCTTGCGTCCCAATTTATTTCCACCTGCGTATCACCTTCTTTGATATTAAGTTCCAACACCTTGATTAATTTGCCCGCGATATCATATATCATTAAGCGAGATTTACCATTGCCTTTCCAGGCATCGAAGGTGATTTTGATAAAAGTCGCATCCTTAAACGGATTGGGCGAGGCAGTTAAAGTAAGGTTTTTTTGATTGATGTCTGGTGAAACAGTTGTACTTGTGATCCGATTTTTATTGTCGCAGGTAAAGCAAGTGTCGCCGCCTTGACTTGGTTCAAGCGCAAGAAATGCTGTAAAGCGCGCCAAAACACGGTTTTCCATACTCGCATTGACAATTTGGGATATGATATTATTATCCGGATTGGTGGTTGAATTCTCTAATTTAAACAAGTTATTCCCTGCCCAATAGGTATTTAAAGTGGCATCGCTTGACTTGATATCACTCTCCGCAATAGTCATTTTTTTATTAAAATCTACGCCATTGTAAGTGCCTGAATATTCAACGCGGAACGGTAATTTGCCTTTATATTTTCCAATTTGTAATACAGGGCTATTGATGCTGTGATTGGTTTCATCAAGGTTAAAACGTCCGTAACAATAGCCATCTTCAAGCGTGGTATAAAGGTCGAAATTGTCAAAATTACTGCCTGTATTTTGAAAAAGTTTAAGTGTCCAATCCGTGATATCATTGGCATAGTAAATATCATAATTATTGCCACCACTTTGTCGCGCCAAATTGGAATATAAATAGGTATTGCCCACGAACCAAGTATTGCCGATAGACATACCCGAGTGATGCATATTGCTAAAGTCCAAGACATTGATTTGAGGCAACGGAGTGGCTATTTTTTTCAATTCGTCAATTAATTCATTTGCCGCTGTGAAATTCATAAAACTGGCATCACTCGAAAAAAGCACTAACTTGCCGCCGCTATTTTTCTTTAAATGTTCAATACTTTTGGATAGAAGGGTTGGTAAATTGCTGATATTTGAGATGGGGTTCGTCCCCAAAGCGGTGAAAACTGAATCCAATTTTGTCGCAGAAAACCACGAATTACTGAGGGGAGTCGGGTTTAACTTGCTGAATATCAAATTAAAAGAATCTTTTAGCCCAAGCGTGTTGCGCAAATTATCTTTCACTTGACTTAACAATGCAGCGGGCTGAATATTCGTATTGCTCGCATTGTAATCTACGGCGACCAACAGTTTGCGGTTATTGGTTGTGATGTCCGATATTTCATTCGGAAATAAAAGTACTTGATATACACCTTCATTCACGGCAGTAGAGTAGCGAGAAGCAAAAACGCCATTTTTAACGGGAGAATCAAACGCAATACGCAATTTGCCGTTAGATTTGATTGTGGTCAAATCCGTCCAAACGCCCAAAGATGTACCCAAAGAGTCCTTTTGTTCCTCAAATTTGAGGTTAGGGAACTCCATCAATCGAGGATTTTTCCATTCTGCATTGTCAAATACCCGCACGTTGAGTTTTGGTAAAACGTTGGATACTGTTGCCAAATTCGCCGGTAAGTCTATGTAAGGCTGCGTGCCTTGCCAACGCATCGGAATCAGAAAAGTGAGTTTGATACGGCGGGTTTCATTGCCTGCCATCGGAAAAATGCGAAATTCATAGTCCGTTGCGCTGTTTTTCATCAATAGGGAAGGGTCTGACCGCCGCCCCACTATTTGGTTGTAAATAGTCGATGCCGTCCATCGGTCAATCAACTTTGCGCGAATGATAATATCCCGAAACCACAACCATGAATCAACTACCATCACGTCTTTTGGTAGGTTGAAATAATGCTGTACTTCGAGCGTATCCTTCACGGAAGTAAAAGAAGTGGTCTTCGAGGAGTAAGTCATATAAAGACCCACTTCCGCGTACAATCCTTTAGGTTTGATGGTAATCGCTGCCGAATCAATCGGGCTTGAGGCAGTTCGGAAGCCTTGCCGAGGGTCTTGAACCCGTAAAGAATTGTATTGAGCCGAGGCAATAAGGGCGAAAAATGAGAAAAAGATGACTAACGTGGATTTTGTAAAAAAAGCCATGGGGAAAGTGTTTTTTAGTTAAAAGATAGAGGTTTCCAGTTAATTGAATGTTCCCACAACACTGAATAAATTGAGATTTTGCAATAGTTGAATGTTGTAAAATTGAAAAAGCATTCAAATACAATATTCAATTTTATATTTTAATAAAACAATTGTTATGAGTCAATTTTGTGTCATTATTCGTTTCAAAATATAAAGATGTGTATTCTTATAACTATTTCAATTTCGATAGAACAGCTTCAACAGCTTAACGGCCACTCTTAGCCGCATCATTCATAAAACCTGAAAAATCACTGCTACAATGTTCACTGGCGAGGAAAAGATAGCTCACGGAAATGGCTTCCGCATTCGCAATAGTGGTATATTGCACTGTCCGATACCCCCTCAGTATTTCACTCTATTTTAAAGTATTTTTAATCAAAACGAAGCCTTTTATGAAAACACCTTACTATGACTCACTACTTTCCCGTCTGCCAATTCAATCGTTCTATCACTCGCTTTAGCAAAATCATTGTCATGCGTCACAGCGATAATGGTTTGCCCAAAATCATGTGCTATTTCTTTAAAAATATCGAAAACAATTGCCGAGTTTTTACTATCCAAATTGCCCGTCGGCTCATCGCCCATAATGATAGCTGGGTCATTGATTAAGGCGCGGGCTATGGCGACCCGCTGTTGCTGCCCCCCACTTAATTTGGAGGCTGGTTTTAAGGCTTGGTCTTCCAATCCCAATATTTTTAGTTTTTGATACGCCCGTTCTTCGATTTCTTGATAACTGTATTTTCCCAATTTTCGAGCAGGTATCATCACGTTTTTAAGGCACGAAAACTCTGGTAGTAAATAGTGAAATTGAAACACAAAACCTATATTTTCATTGCGAATAGCGGCTAATTCATCAGTTTTCTTACCCGTTATTTTTTCACCTTTGATGTACAATTCGCCTTCGTAAGCCGTGTCCATCGTACTCAAACAGTACAATAAAGTGGATTTTCCCGAGCCACTTTTGCCGACAAGTGTTAAAAATTCGCCTGCATAAGCCTCAAAACTCACGTCTTGAAGGGCTTGAAATCTGACGGGGTCGTAAAAATATTTCCCCAATCCATGCGTACTTAATACAACTTTATTATGTGACATTTTTTGCTTTTTTTATTTTCTAAAAATATCAACGGGGTCAACCTTTGCTGCTTTGCGAGCAGGAAAATACCCTGCACTAATCGTAATCAGAAGCCCTAAAACAAAACTGGTCATAAACAGTCTTGGCTCAAAAGTTATTGGGAAATAGCCAACGGGCCCTCCCATATAGACATGCGACATGATGCCAATCAAACCCGCGCCAAGCAACAAACCTGCAACCGTACCAATAATACCCATCACTATGGCTTCCATGACAAATATTTTTACCACATCACCGCCTTTAAATCCAGTGGCTTTGAGTATGGCGATGTCGTTTATTTTTTGCATAATGGTAGAGCTTAGGACATTGTAAATACCAAAAGCTGCCACTATCAAAATGGACAATGAAATGGCGCTCATCATCGCATTTCTCGTTTTGTCGCCACTCAAAACATCCGCATTGGTCGTTTTCCAATCTTCCACCGTGTAGGGTGTAAGTTGTTGCAATTGCTCAACATATTTGCCCGATTGGTCGGCATTGGGTGTATTGACGAAGAGCGTGCTGACAAATGAGGGTCCTTCTTTGATAAATTGCTGGGCGGTTGTGATGTTGACATACGATTTTTGTAGGTCATTCATACTGCTGCCTGTTGTAAAAATTCCGACTATTTTCATCACTTTCACAACGCCGTAAGAGGATGTCACCGTGATATTATCATCTAAACCCAAATTTAATTTTTCAGCAATGCCACTCCCAATGATGATGCCGTTGAGGTTGCCTTGAAGGGCTTTTGTGTTACCCGCTACCATGTATTTTTCGGTGTTAAACATGGCGCTGTATTCAATCATATTTACACCGTTGCCCGTGCCTTTTAGTTGCGCTTTGCCTCGGTTGTAAAATGCATCAAAATTGACTTGTGCAATGGCATTGGTGACATTCGGTTGGCTTTTTACCTGCGCCAACAAGGCTTCGGGATTGATGATTTTTTTGGATAATGTTGTGATTTGGGGGTTTATAATGACATTGATATTATTTGTGTCCGAAGCGGCAATTGGCTGACTTATTTCATCATTTTTATAGATTTTTATATGGGCTGAACTTTTAAAAATTTCATCTCTTGAGTAGTTTGTAAAACCTGAAGACAATGAATTCATAAACAAATAGATGCCCACGCCAATCGTCACGCCCAAGGCTGCGACCATTGTTTGTTTTTTTCGTGTGATGATATGCGTCAATGCAATATCAAAGTTGATACTATTTTTCATTTTTAAAATTTAGCGCATTTGTGAACCGACTTCCGATGTCACCATTTTATTACTCTTGATATTTTCGGTTACTAAAACGGTGTTTTCATCAATGCCACTCAACACTTGAACCCAGTCACTGCTGGCAAATTGCGTCGTGATTTTCACTTTCCCTTTTTGGTCTTTTATCTGCACATTACCACCAAAATCCATGTAATTTCGAGGTATCAACAAAGCACTTTTGTTAATACCAACAATGATATTTGATTGCAATTGCGTATTGACAATGGTAAATTCTAAAGGTTCGTTGAAGGTGATTTTGCAGATAAAAGACTGCGTACTTTCGTCAAACGAAGGGTAAATTTCCACCACTTTGCCTTTATATGTTTTGTCTTTGTTTGTGTTGAGCTGCACTAAGGCTTCTTGTCCGACTTTAACTTTGCCAATATTGCCTTCATCAATATTCACTTTTGCGTATATATTCGTCGGTTCGCCAATCAACGCAATTGCTTCGCCTCTTGTGACATAATCGCCCACTTGCTTGTATTTCTTAAAAATTTTACCGCTTTTTAAGGCTTTTATCTGGTTTTTACTCAACACAATATTGTTAATGTCCTTCGTCACTTTGTTGCCAATCACTTGTTGATCGGCTTGTTGTTTGACTTGTTTGTAGTATTCTAACGCACTTTCGTAATTAGTTTTTGCCGTTTTATATTGTAATTCGCTGTTTTCAAAATCAATTTTAGCAACGGTATTGCTTTCCCACAGCTTTTTGTAGCGTTGGTATTGAATATAATCTTGTTCCATTTTTTGCTTATTAAGGTTGATGCTGTTTTGAGCTTGCAACAAGGCGGGCGCGTTATTTTGCGTATTGCTTTGAGCGATATCGTACAATTCTTTAGCACTTTCGTTGTTAAAACTGCTTTCTTTATTGTCCACGATGGCCACTATTTTACCAGCACTGACAACATCACCTTCTTCAAAATTCACGGCTGATAAATAGCCGTCAATTTGGGCTTTCAAAGTATAGGTATTTTTAGCTTCTAAAACGCCCGATGCAAATACCGTTTCAGTCACATCTTTACGAATGGGTTTGGTCTCTTCTACCTTTTTTCCGCAAGCCGTAAAAAACAAGACAGCGCATAATCCGAATATGATTTTAGAATTCATTGTTATTTAATTTTATTGTTAATATCTATTTTTGATTGCGCTAATTGCACATTTATTTGTGCTGAAATCAAGCTATAATGGGCGTTGACCATGGCATTATAACTATTTATGGTTTGGTCAATTCCGATTAACCCCTCAGTATAAAGCAGTTGATTTTTCTCATAAGTGTCTTTTCTCAAGGCATAAATTTCCTTGTTGGTATTGGCTTGCGAAACGGCTTTGTCGTAATCCGTTCCCAATTGTTTGTGTTCTAATGCCGCCTTGGTTTTGGCGTGTTCCGTATTGCGTTGCGCCAATTGATAATCAAATTGGGCATTTGTTTTTTGAGAAATTGATTTACTCGAAGGCAGATTAAAACCCAATTTCAGCCCCACATAATTACTGGTTATCCAATTGGTATTGCCATCAAAAAAGGTCGTATTGTTCTTTTGAAACGTGTTGGATGCCACAAAAGACAGCGTGGGCAATTGCGCCTTTTCAATCTGTTTAATATTGGCTAAAGCGTATTTTTCTTTCAAAGAGCTATTCGTCACACTCAAATCATTCAACTGAATACTGGGTGCAGTAAATGAGTAATTTTCAACCGTTTGCTTAATTTCAATCGCTTCATTTTCAGGAATATCGCACAATATTTTCAAGCTCAATTCATTTTGTTGAGCTAAAAACGCCAATTGTTTGGCATTTTCTTGGGTGTTTAATAAACTCGCTTTGGCATCGTTGACATCTTGTTGTTTCACCAAACCTTGTTCATATTTGTTTTGCGCCGTGCGTAAAAGCGTTTTAGCCGCTGCGATATTTTGTTGCGTTGATGCCCGTTGTTCTTGCAAATTGACAATATTGAAATACGCCGCAGCAATATTATCATATAGGTTTTTAAGCGTCAATTTATTGTCTGATGCCGTTGTTTCGATATTGATTTTAGCCAGTTTTAGGCTTTCCCAAGCCCCCCAATTCAGTAATTTAACATCGGCGTATTGGTTCAGATTGGTCACGTATTTCACCCCCATTTGGACTTCTCGATACGAACCCGCTGAACCACCAAATGCTTCAGCAGGAAACAGATTGACGGGCAATTGAGTATTATTTGTCAATGCCGAATTGGTGTTCAGTGTCGGGTCAATAATATTCAGCTTTGCTGCCAATATTGCTTTTTGCGCTTGCATCATTTTTATATCACCCGATTTCAATGAAATGCTCTTGGTTTGGGCATAATTCAACAACTCATCAAGGTTGGTAAACGTTTTTTGTGCATCCGCCTTCATCCAAACGATACTGAAAATAAAGGCTACTATGCTTTTTATCATCTTCATTTTTCTATTTTTTATGATACAAAGTTGCAGCGCAACAGTCGCCTATTCAATTAGAGATTGTTTGAAATGGACAAAGGGGGATTTGAAATGGACGGTGGGGGAAATAATGAAAACGCCTTTTTTCAATGTAAAAAACATCAAAAAAAGGCATTTATACTGAGGGGGTATAAAATTGGAATATAGGTTTATTTCACTGAAAAGTGAACTTGTGGCACATAACCTGCCTTAAGAACGGCAATGTAACTGAGGGGCGTCAAGACATTCACTTCATGATTCTTATCGAATTGCACAACCTGTGTGTAACCGTCAAAAGACCATTTGTAGAGATTTTGCTGAAACCATAAATAAGCTTTGCCCATTTCCTCAAATGCTATAAAACTACCATCAGGCAAGGTCGTTAATATAGCGTTAAATGTCTTTTTTAAGCCGTTTTTATCCAATCTTTCAAGATGAATAATGGCATCGATAACGTCCATTTTAGTTTTGGCAGTTAAGCCATATTGTTCGCCATTGGCTGTTACCCAGAGATTTTTAAACCGTTTAAAATCAGCGTGCCGGCAAAAGCCACATGGACGATGCCCTGCCGCAAATGCTGTCGCTTCATCCAAAAAGAACAACTCCGTCCAGCGATTGGGCGACATGACTTTTCTTCGATAGTCTTTGTACTCCAATGCACAGGTTATCCAATACTTTACGGCATACTTTCTAACAATTTCTTTGCCTTTATTATGGATAACACCTCGGTTACCAGTCCACGCACCCCGCGCAGATGTAGCGATGAGTGCGCCATAGGTGTCAAGCGATTTCAGGACGATTCACAACAACACCCACCCTGCCCATAATTTAATTTATGTTAAATATATCCTGATTTAACGCTGTCTTGTCCTATAAAAAATTATTACAATTTCGCTAAAACCATTTTTCGATAACTAATTGACATTTCATTGCCTGGATGAAGTTGAATGCCGATGGGACCTGATGCTGGAATGCCTTCAGAAGTATAATTCATTACTTCCG
>JANPHO010000158.1:0-9133 GCA_031424515.1 Saprospiraceae bacterium | reverse complement strand
CATGGGCTTGTGTGTATATTTTGATTATATGCATATAGCTACTTTGCCACCTCTTGGTCAACATGCTTGGCGGCAGACGGATGGTGCGTCTCAAGCATTGAATTATTATCAATTTGGCTTGAATTTTTTCAAGCCAGAGGTGCATAATATTGTCTTAAACGGAGGGGCTTCGGTGGGTGAGTTTCCCATTTTATACTATATTTCAGCCCTTTTTATGCATATTTTTGGGGCGGAGGCTTGGGTTATTCGGGTGGTTCATTTGCTCGTTTTTGCCCTTGGATTGTGGTTTTTATTCAGAATACTGAGGGGGGTAAGCGGTAATTGGGCTTTTGCTTTGGGGGGCAGTTTGATGTTTTTTACCTTACCAGTGATGGTTTTTTATGCTTTTAATTTTTTACCCAACGCGCCTGCTTTAGGTTTGGTATTTATTTCATGGTGGTATTTTTATCAATTTTATACACACCAAAAGACTTCACAGTTTGCGGTTTCAATGGTTTTTATGGCTCTTGCGGGTTTGTTAAAACCGACGATGCTGATTTCATTTTGTGTGATTTTAGGTATTTGGTTGCTTGAAATACTGAGGGGTAGTAAAAAAAGGAAACTTTTTAATAAGCCTTATAAGGTGACTTGGACTTTTTTAATCGTGCTTTTACCGATACTTGCATGGCGACTTTGGGCTGATGCTCATTCTAATCCAGAGTTGTTTTTAAATAAACCTTTGCCTATTTGGGAAGCCTCTAAAGGACAGAATGATTGGACATGGAAATGGTTGTATGAGTTTTGGTTTAAAAAAATAACATTTACGCCAGCTACTTTTTTATTTTTCAGTTTAATAATAGCCATCATGTTGATTTTTGTTAAAAAATTTCCCGTTTGGCTTTGGGTGAGTTGGTTTTTGATGCTTTTTGGGGTAATGTCCGTTGGAGCTTTATTTTTTCAACAATTTTCTGTACATGATTATTATGCCATTGAATTTTTAGTTTTACCTGCTTTATCTATGGTCATTTTGGCTGCCATTTTAAAAGAATGTAACTTGAAAACGAAAGGTACAAAATGGGTGGGCTGGGGCATTTCGTTTATAATTTTTATATTACTTATTTCAAATATAAAACACGCCAAAGCGGATTTGATGGATAGATATGCCTTTAATGACCCTTATCTTAACGGTGAAAATAAGGCGATGTACAAAACCAAAGAGTTGCGAAATTTTATAAAAAACTTAGGCATAATGCCGCAAGATAAGGTTTTGAGTATTTGCGACCCTTCGCCGAATACGTCTCTTTTTTATTTGAATTTAAAAGGCTTTACACTGTGGAATGATAAAGTGAAAATATGTGAAGATGCACAATCGCGGCTGCCAGATCCCGCTTGTGTAGAGTTTTTAATTAAAAACAAAGGTTGTAAGTATTTGATTATCAGTAACTTAGAGGATGGACACGTGAAGCCTTTAAAAGCATTTATGACTTCAGATAAGTTGATGGGGATATTTGATGGGTCAGTGTATGTTTATAAGTTGAAATAAAAGTACCCCCTCAGTACGATTACATGCTATGATTACCATGACATACTGAGGGAGTAAATCGAAAATATAACGCTTACGCTTTTTTCTCAGGTTTCAATGAGAATTTAGCCAATTTGCCATTTTGAATGTACTTTTTTGCCAATTTTTTGAAATCTTTTGATGTCAAGGCATTGACCCAATTATTGTATTGATTCATTTCTGAAACGTCCAATCCATTTTGATATGATTGTGAAAGATAGCCCATCCAAAAGCGATTTTCTTTCAAATCCGTTTCGCGCTCACGTAGGAAAGTCTCTTTTACTTTCACTAAATTTTTATCGTCGCAACCACTTTTTATCACAGATTCTACTTCCGCTAAAGCATCTTTAGTGAGTTCCTCAGCTTTTTCGGGCGCACAACCGAAAGTGATGGTCAATTGATAATGCTCTTTTGGATATTTTACCAGACTTGGATAGACTTGAACGCCATAAGTGCCGCCTTTTTCTTCCCGTATTTTCTCTCTCAATTTGGTGCTGAGGAGCTTAACAAGGGCGTTCATTTCAAAATTATTTTTACGTGTATATTCGTAATTACCTAAATATGTCAACTGAACTGTGCTTTTAGGCTCGATTCCTTTTGAAACACTTTTAGCAACGGCTTTGCTTGTTTGCTCTATTTTAGGGTCAGTCCAAGTTTCTTTTCTGCCTTTGGTTGGAAGGCTTGCAAGATAGGTTTCAACAAGCGGGCGGAATGTCGCCTCATCCACATTGCCTACATAAAAGAACGTGAAATCCCCTGCATCGGCAAAGCGTTCTTTATAAATTTCGTAAGCGCGATCAATATTAATTTTGTCCAAATCTTCAACTTTTGACGGCTGACGGCGTGGATGGTTGTTGTAAAGAGCCACCGTTACTGAATCACGAAAAGCCGCTTCGGGGCTTTTATTCATGTTTTCCATAAAGCCTTTTTGTTGCTGAATGACGTTTTTAAACATCTTTTCATCCTTGCGTGGAGCAGTGAAAAAGAGGTTGGTCATTTGCATGGCTACTTCTGCATCTTTAGGCGAAAACATGCCATTCATGCCTTCGTATAGTTCACCAATATAAGGTGAAATACGCACTATTTTACCCGTCATAAAACGTTGCAATGACACAGCATCAATGTCACCAATACCCGATGAAGCTACTCCAAACGAAGCAAATCCACCTGTTTCGTCATCAGCCAAAGGATACATTGTGTAACCGCCTGGACTATATGCCGAAAGCATGATTTCATCATTTTTGAAATTAGTGGGCTTTATTACCACTTTTGCGCCATTGGAAAGTGTCCATTCAGTGAAGCCCAATTCAGCATTTTTCTTTTCAGAAACGATTTTACCTGCCGTTGGCTTGGTTTTCATTAGTTCTGTGATGACAGCTTCTTCCTTTGGTGCATCAATTTTGGCAGTTGCTACATCGTCAAATATTTTACGGATTTCATCATCAGTTGGTAATACCACGCCGTCTTTTTTAGGTGCTTGTATGATGACTGTGGCATTATCGCCTTTTTCAGTAATCCATTTTTTACCCAAGCTATTGACTTCAGCAAGCGTGATGCCTTCAATATTTTTTTTATAAAAATCAAATGTGAAATCAGCATCCATCATAGGTTCACCTTCTAAAAATGAGCTGACCATACTTTGGACGTAATTGGCTGATTCTGTCTTGTCTTTTTCACGAACAGCTTTTTCAGCGCCGAGCATAAGTTGCTTTTTAGCTCTTTCAAACTCGCCAGCAGTGAAGCCATATCTTTTAGCGCGGTCGTTTTCAGTCAATAATATTTTGAGACCGTCAGAAATGCCTTTTTCATTCACAACTGCAAAGGATGAGAACTCATTTTTAGTCCGAACATTATTGCCGAAGCCACTGAACGCAAATGAAAACGGTGTTCCGCCTTTTTTAATCAGTTCATTCATGCGCGTGCCGAGCATTGAATTGAACAATGCACCCACCATCCCTTTACGGACATCGCTCAAAGTCTGCGTTTGACTGAGGGGGTGCTTGTAACCTACTTGCAAAATAGTCATTGGTGTTTCAGCGTCGGTAGCCGTAGCAATGCGCAAGCCTTGGTGGTCGGGAACTGGGAACAATTCATGCTTGGGACCATTGGTTTTTGCGGGGATAGAGCCGAATTTTTCTTTAATAATGCTCTCAACTTTATCCACATCAAAATCACCCACGGCGCAAACCGACATCAAATCGGGGCGATACCAATCTTCATAAAACTTGATTAATGTTTCACGCTTAAATTTTTCTAAAACTTCAATTTTACCAATCGGCAAACGGTCGGCGTAACGGCTGCCTTCAAAGTAGGTGGGCCAATATTGTACCCGCATACGTTCTTGCGCACCCAAGCGACCTCTGCGCTCTGAGATGACGACTCCACGCTCTTTTTCGACTTCATCGGCATCGAAAGTGACGTTGTGTGCCCAATCTTCGAGCACTTGAAAGCCTTTTGTGAAAATGTCCTCTTTATCAGTGGGCAACTGAAGCATATAGACAGTTTCATCAAAAGAAGTGTAAGCGTTCAAATGTGCGCCAAATTTGACGCCAGCGGATTCTAAGAAATCAACCAAGGCTGATTTTTTAAAATTTTTAGTGCCATTAAAACACATGTGCTCCACGAAATGAGCGAGACCTTGTTGCTCGTCGGTTTCGAGCATTGAGCCGGCGTTGATAGCGAGGCGTAATTCACAGCGTTTTTCAGGCTTCGTATTTTTTTTAATAGAATACTTGATGCCATTCGCCAAAACTCCCGTTTTTACTGAGGGGTCTGCAGGAATGACATCACTTGAAGCTTGAGCAAAAGATAGTTGTGAAAAAAGGAAACAGCTTAGGATGGCTGTGAGAAGTGTGTTTTTCATTGTTTAATTAGAAAATTTGGTTAAAAATAAAAGTGATTTTAGCAAAAATATCCCTTATTGGTTATTTTATTTATACAAACGATAAAGTATCGTAATATGTGGTGAAGATAACTTGAAAACTTATTTTTTTCGATTATCCTATTGAAATTAAAGACTAAAATAACGTAGAATATTGTTTAATTTTGCAGTAAGTTTCCTGTTGGTCAGTGATTTTACAACTTAAAACAGTGAAAAACGTAGGATGTTTTACATTTTTTGAAAGGATTTTTATTTTTTACAATATGCAAATGGTAATTGGAGTGAGGAACTTTATAAGTGTCTTTTTAATAGGTATTTTTTTTATTCCCTTGAACGCACAGAAATTAACTGAAACTGCTTGGGTGGATAGTGTGTATCAATCTCTGACGGATTCGCAAAGGATAGGTCAATTGTTTATGATTCGAGCACATTCTAATAAAGATGCTGAACATGAGGCAGATGTTGAATATTTAATTCGTAACTATCATGTTGGAGGGCTCTGCTTTTTTCAAGGGACACCTGAAAAGCAACTGAGTTTGACTAATACATACCAAGCAATATCGAAAGTCCCTTTATTGATTTCGATGGATGCTGAGTGGGGGCTGAATATGCGTTTGAAAAGTACCACTATTGCCTATCCCAAGCAGTTGATGCTCGGAGCGATTCAAGATAATACATTGATTTATAAATTTGGGCAAGCCGTGGCGGGAGAGTGCCGCCGATTGGGCGTTCACATCAATTATGCACCTGTGGCTGATGTGAATAATAACCCCAGAAATACGGTTATCAACGAGCGTAGTTTTGGCGAAGATAAACACAATGTAGCGGCTAAATGCTTTCAGTACATGCTCGGCATGCAGGATAATGGCGTCATGGCTTGTGCCAAACATTTCCCTGGTCATGGCGATACGGATATGGATTCGCATTACACTTTGCCGCTCATCAGTAAGGATATTTCCAGCCTCAACGCTTTGGAATTGATGCCTTTTAGAGTATTGAGTCAACAGGGAATTGGTGGCTTAATGATGGCACATTTGCAAGTGCCTGCTATTGATAATGCTGCTAATATGCCTATGTCGTTGAGTAGAAATGCCATTCGTCAACTGTTGAGGACTGAAATTGGCTTCGATGGCTTAATTTTTACCGATGCAATGGAAATGGAAGGTGTTAAAAAATACTACACCAATGGCGAAGCCGAGGCAAAAGCCATAGAAGCGGGTTGCGATATGTTGTGCCTTCCCGAAAGCATTCCCGCAAGTTTTTCTGCTATTAAAAGATACATGGCGGAGGGTAAAATTACCGAGCAAGATATAGAAGCGAGTGTAAAACGCATATTGCGCGCTAAGTTTCATTACGGCTTGGCGACCCCTCAGTATATTGAGCCTTTTAACGTCAGAAATGATATAAATTCCTTTGAAAACCTATCGTTAAAAAGAGAATTGATAAAAAATGCCCTTACGCTTGTGCGAGACGAACAAGGCATATTGCCTTTTAAAAATTATCAAGCGGATGATATTGCGAGTTTGAGTTTGGGTTCAAGTCGTTTGACGCCTTTTCAATATATGCTGAATAATTATGGGATTTATAACCAATTCAATGTTTCAAAAGAAATTAGTGCTGCTAAAAAGAAAGAAATGTTGACGTATTTCAGTAAAAAAAAGACGGTCATTGTAAGCGTTCACGATATGAAATCCACGGCAAGAAACACTTTTGGCATTTCAGAAGATGAACGGGATTTTGTGAATGAACTCAGTCAAGTGACGCAAGTGGTATTGGTGGTGTTTGGCAATCCATATTCTTTAAAATATTTGAGTGAAGCCAAAACCGTTTTAGAATGTTATAATGAGGATAAAATCACGCAAGAGTTAGCAGCGGAAGGCTTGTTTGGCGTTTTTGAATTTAAAGGCAAATTGCCTATTTCTGCTTGCGATAATGCTAAATGTGGTATGGGTTTTACTACGCCAAAACTGAATAAACTGGAATGGAATACTGAAATGCCCGAAGCCGTGGGCATGAATAGTGCAACACTTTTAAAAATTGATGCTATTGCAGAAGAACTCATCGCCAGTCATGCCGCCCCAAGCTGTCAAATATTGGTTGCTAAAAACGGACAAGTGATTTATCACAAAGCTTTCG
Organism: Saprospiraceae bacterium; assembly: GCA_031424515.1. Classification (GTDB taxonomy): domain Bacteria; phylum Bacteroidota; class Bacteroidia; order Chitinophagales; family Saprospiraceae; genus JAAFJT01. Next base: position 2,576 of record JANPHO010000158.1, on the reverse strand, counting down.
GCTATCAGACTTATGATAAAACACAACAAGCTACAACTGAGGATATGTATGATTTGGCTTCCATTACAAAATGTGCGGCTACCACTGTCTGTTTGATGAAACTTTATGAAGAAGGTAAAATAGATTTGGATGAAAAGTTATCTACGTATTTACCTTTTTTAAAAGGATCAAATAAGGAAAATATATTGATTAGAGAGGTTTTAATACATCAAGCGGGTTTGCTTGCGTGGATTCCTTTTTATAAAAATACGCTTGAAACGGCTATAATAGATGGCTCAAGAAGTACCCTGCCGTCCTCAAAATGGTATTCTACTACGCCTACTGATGTTTTTTCTGTGGAAGTTGCGAGTAATTTATATATGAATCATGTCTATGTGGATTCTATGAAACAACAAATTGCTGATTCACCGTTGAGAGGTAGTAAGAGTTATCTGTATTCTGATTTGGGTTTGATCCTTTTAACAGATATTATTAAAAATGTAACGGGTAAAACGCTCGACCAATATGTAACGGAGACTTTTTATGACCCCCTCAGTATAAGCCGCACTTTATTTCGTCCTTTGCAGCGATTTAGTGAATCTGCCATAGTTCCCACCGAGGAGGATAGATATTTTAGAAAACAGACCTTGCGGGGTCATGTACACGATATGGCGGCGGCCATGTTAGGCGGCGTGAGCGGTCATGCGGGCTTGTTTTCAACTACTGCTGATTTAGCCGTTTTACTACAAATGCTCTTGAATAAAGGCGAATATGCGGGTATTCGTTACCTAAAACCCGAAACTATTGCCCTTTTTACGACTCGACAAGGTGGCAGCACAAGGCGGGGTTTGGGTTGGGAAATGAAAGAATTGGATGGTAATAAAAAGCTGAACATGAGCCCTTACGCCAACTCACGCGTGTACGGTCACACAGGCTTCACAGGCAATGCGTTTTATGCGGATCCAGATAATAACCTCATTTACGTTTTTCTTTCCAACCGCACTTATCCCGATGCGAACAATAATAAATTAATAAATGGTGATTATCGCCCGCGTATTCAGTCGGTGATTTATGAGGCGTTGGTGAAATGAGTGAGATACTGAGGGGTATGGCATGTTATATCCGTGGCACTGCTTAGAGCGGTGCCACGGGTGGCTAAATAAGTTACCCTTATTATTTATCGAGTCAAAATGAAAATAGCTATTTTACGTTTTAATAAAAAAAAGACTGTTTTTAATATATCACTACCACATTTCTAATGAAAAAACTTATCTCGTTTACATTTTTTATCTCTTTTTTAACCCAAATCCAAGCTCAAAAGGCAGTTTTACCCGTAGATTCTATTTATACTGAAAATATACAATCGGTATTGATGTATGTGGGAGGTAGTCCGTCGAATTTTCCAGCTGTCAATTTAAAAGGCGGTGGATTTCGCTTGGCTTTTGATGATATGGAAGCGGATTTGAAGAATTTTATGTACTCCATTGAGTTATATGATAAGGATTGGAAGATGCCTGTGAAGCTCGATAGAATGGAATATACTGAGGGGTATCAAGAAGATAGGATTGTGAATCCACAAAATTCGAGTGCAACGAATATCCAATATGTGCATTATGAAATGAGCCTTCCGAATGAGAATATGCGTTTCACGAAATCGGGCAATTATATCTTGAAAATATATTTGGAGGATAATGATAAAACGCCTGTTTTGACGCGCCGTTTTGTAGTTTATGAAACGCTTTTGGTACCGATTATTCAGCCTGCGATTCCGAACGCGATTAACTACAATACGCACCATGAATTGGATATAGTGATAGAACCTAAAAATTTCAGGATTCAAAATCCATTGAATGAAATTCGATTGAGTATTGTTCAAAATCGGCGTTGGGATATAGCTAAAAACAATGTAATACCGCTTTATGTGCAAGGTGAAAAATTGATATTTGACTATCAAGATTCCATTATTTTTCTTGCAGGAAAGGAGTGGCGATACGTGGATTTGAGAAGTACGCGTTTCCGTTCTGAGAGGGTAGCTCGGATAGATAAAGACGATGAAACGTGGTTTTTTACCCTACGCCCCGACCTCGACCGCTCACGGGAGCCTTATTTGATTTATCCTGATTTGAACGGTGGTTATTTCGTAGAATCCAATGATTTTAGCAATACTTTTGAAAGCTCTACTAAGGCGGATTACGTGGATGCGGTATTTTCACTCGTGCAAAAACAACCCCGTCAGGATGAAGATATTTATATTTACGGTGCTTTGACTGATTGGAAAGTTGATGAGCGTTTTAAACTTGATTACGACGCAGCTAAGCAAATGTACGAAGCAACGGTGCAACTCAAACAGGGCTTTTATAATTATATTTATGTCACCGTTCCAAAAGGGAAAAAGACGACTTATGATGCATCAGATTTGGAAGGTGATTGGTATGAAACACAAAATGAATACACCGTTTTAGTCTATTATCGCCCATTTGGAAGCCGTTTTGATAGGGTGATTGGCTTGGGGAAATATGTATCGAGTAGGAGATAGTAGCTAATGCTCCGTTTAGCCACTGATTTCACTGATTAAGACCGATTTTACGCTGATTTTT
>JANPHO010000157.1:0-1512 GCA_031424515.1 Saprospiraceae bacterium | reverse complement strand
ACTCGGCAGCGACCCCTCAGTAGATTTGGCAAAAGGCATTTTAAATAATATTGATATGGATAGTTACCGCTTGCAACTGCAAGCGACTATCTCAATAGCTATGGAACAAGGCGAAGAACTCAAACCTATTCCGACAGAAATGCGAGGTGGAGCGAAAGATGTGGAAATGGATAGATTGTCGAATATTATTCAATCTTTTAATGATAAATACAAAGACGAATTTGAAGATATTGACAAAGTACATCAAACCGTAGAAAATATTCAAGCCAACGTCACCCAAAATAAAGATGTTATAGATGCTGTGATGCATACACCTGACAATGCGGCAATAACTATCGAAAAAGTGCTGGGAAGCGAAATAATCGGCTATAACAACGGGAACTTAGAACTGATGAAGAAGTTCTTTGATAACAAAGAATTCAAAGATGATTTATTACGTTTGGTAACGGCTCGTGTGATGCAAGCAGTTTTTAATCAGACTGGCGTATAAGATTTTTAAAAAAAAGCCCCCTAATATCAATTCTTAGGGAGGCGTAATGTATGAACAATATTTAAAATTTATTCTATCTCAACATCTGAGTTATCCGTCACGTGAGCTGTGATAATGAAGAAATCGAAGTAGAGTTATAAATTGTTTCCCTTTTTAAAAAAGCCGCCTGAATCGTCAGTGCGGCTTTTTTTATATAAAAACTTTGTTTCCCTGTAAGCTGAAATAGTTGATTATAAATTCCCTTTTTTAAAAAGATTAATCGAATTTTCCTCTGCGTATTCTAAAAGTTTTTTGATTGGGAGGGTAAATTTGGTAGAATTTTCAGCCCCTAAATAGGGGGATGTAGCAACAAATTCTTGGTTACTTATATGAGAAATGATTCCGCTATAATAGTCATATTCTTCTCTTTCATCATGTAACATTGCCCTTTGTTCCATTCTTTTTAAGATGCGAAATTTAATTGCATCTTCGACGAGTTCATTAAATTGATGTGGTAAAATCTCTAATACCTCCTCAACAAGAGCCACCTGCTCTTTATCAAAAATCGGCATCTGATACCCATGCCTATACCGATGGGCCGCTATCCTACACGCATTTCTACAATATTCTTTGCGCGGATTAGTTCTATTAAATACCTCACCACATTGAGGACATTGGGCTACTTCAAATTTCATGATTATTGATTTTATGATTTACCGTTACTCGTAATATTTCTTTTTTCTGTACTGTTACGTGTACTATTGATTCAATGTTACACGCAATAGCACATTATTTTGTAGTGTTACGCGTAACGTTACAATTATTATTAATATTACGTGTAACATTAAATTACTTTGACTGACACTTCAAATGCACAAATCAATTCTCTGATATAAAAATGAGTCTATTGGGTATATAGCTACCAAAAACTAAAAAGGAAACCAACTTTGACTCTATGCAATAGCAATGCAATGCAATAGCATATCTTATACTATTGGATATATCACTATTGTATATGCTATTGCATTGCTAATATTAGTTTC
>JANPHO010000156.1:0-4981 GCA_031424515.1 Saprospiraceae bacterium | reverse complement strand
TACTGAATGTTACTCAAACCGTAATGTAATGACTGCAAATATAATAAAATATATTAGGTACTGCCAAAAACTATGGTTTTTATCATATCATTTTATATAATTCTTAAAACATCTTTATTTATAACACTTCTATTTAGAGGTTTTATTTAAACGGACTCATTAACTGACTTATTCTTTCGATAGGTTCAAAATCTGATTTTAACCCGTTTCCATAGATTCAGGATAATGCATTTTTATAATAATCGTAATTTTCATCATCAAAACAGACGAACATAATCATCTCTAAAGTATCGTTTTTATTTAAAAATTCATTGACCGTTTTAAGAGCAATGGTACAAGCCAAATCTTTTGGAAAATGATAAATACCCGTGCTGATATTCGGAAATGCAATGGTTTTAATGCCTTTTTTAACCGCCAATTCTAAACTTTTAGTGTAACAACTGGCAAGTAATAATTCTTCATTAATATGCCCACCGTTCCAAACGGGACCTACTGTGTGGATGACAAATTGAGCTGGCAATTTCCCTGCTGTTGTTATCACCGCTTTGCCCGTTTTACAGCCACCTTGGCGGGCAACTATTTTACGGCAGTCTTCTAAAATGTCGGAGCCTCCTGCTCTGTGTATCGCACCGTCAACGCCTCCGCCTCCCATAAGTGAGGAATTGGCCGCATTGACGATGGCATCAGCTTCAATTTTTGTAATATCGCCTTTTAAAAGGCTGATTCGTTGATTCATCATACCCCCTCAGTATTTCGTCTGTTTTTAATGAAATTTGATAGATAACGTAGTACTTTAGCACTGTCATTTTAAACAAATGTAAAAAGAAAATGCTCGAAACTCAAAATATAAAATTCAGTTATGATAGGGCTCAGCCCTTAACATTTCCTGATATCCGCTGTGGCAAAGGTGAACAATGGCTTTTATTGGGGCAATCAGGTAGTGGAAAAACGACTTTATTGCACCTATTAGGTGGTATGCTGACCCCTCAGTCAGGTAGTATAAAAATTGAGAATACCGATATTGCTCAACTCAAATCCACTGCTTTAGACCATTTTAGAGGTCAAAATATCGGAATTATTTTTCAAACGGCTCATTTCATCAAGGCTTTGACAGTTGAAGAGAATTTGGTTTTGGCTCAACAGCTTGCTGGTAAAAAAGTTGATAAAGAATTGATATTGAAATACTTATCAAAACTTAATTTAAGTCATAAACTCAAATCGAAGCCTTCTGAATTAAGCGTAGGAGAGCAGCAAAGGGTGGCTATTGCGAGGGCATTGGTAAATACCCCCTCAGTAATTTTAGCAGATGAACCTACATCAGCATTGGATGATAAAAATACGGAAGAGGTAATTCGACTCCTCGAAAATCAAGCAGCTGAAGCAGGAGCAACACTCCTAATCGTCACGCACGATACCCGTTTGAAAGATTATTTTAAAAACCAAATTTTACTATAAGTAGTCAGTTGAATAGTTATCAGTAGTCAACTGACTTTTATAAGAAAACCCTACTACTATTCAACTGACTACTTCAAAGCTTTAAAGAATGTTAAAATTAGCTTGGAAAAACATAACCGCCAGACCCCTCAGTATGTTACTGACTTTGCTGCTTTTTGCGTTGGGAGTGGGCTTAACGTCACTTCTTTTTTTAGTCAATAAACAGTTAACTGAAAAGTTTGAAAAAAACCTTGCGGGCGTAGATGTGGTTGTTGGTGCGAAAGGAAGTCCCTTGCAGTTGATACTTTGCAATATGTATCATGTAGATGTGCCCACGGGCAATATTTCATTGAAAGCAGCCAAACCCTTTTTGAATCCACGCCATCCATTGATAAAGCAAGCCATTCCGTTGTCTTTGGGTGATAGTTATAAAGGTTATCGGATAGTTGGCACTTTTACGGATTTAGCGGGTTTGTATAAAGGAGAGCTGGCGGAAGGTACATTTTGGAAAAATACGATGGAAGTTGCGTTGGGTGCAACAGTTGCCACAAAAGCGGGGTTAAAAATAGGCGATACCTTTGCCAGTAATCATGGCTTGAATGCTGAGGGTGATGAACACGAGGATGCCAAATTTAAGGTGGTTGGTATTTTTAAGCCCAGTAATACGGTTTTAGACCAATTGATTTTATGCAATACGCCAAGTATTTGGCAAGTACATCACCATGAAGAAAAGCACAGTGAGGAAGCAGATGAATTGCATAAATACGAGTTGGCATATCCTCAAATAGAGGTTTCAACAGACGAGCGTACTGCTCTTTTGCAAGCGGATAGTTCAAAGCAAATTACATCTCTACTGCTTCAATTTAAAAACAATAAAAGCATCCAAGCGCTTAATTTTCAAAGAAATCTGAATGAAAATACAGATATGCAAGCCGCCACGCCTGCTTTAGAGTTGAACCGTTTATTTGAAATGATGGGTGTTGGTGAAAACGCATTGAAAGTATTGGCTTTTCTAATCGTATTTGTATCGGGGTTGAGCATTTTTATTGCGCTTTTTAACTCTTTGAAAGAACGTCGCTACGAGTTGGCTCTGATGCGCGTAATGGGTGCAGGAAAGGGAAAATTGTTTTTATTAATAATTTTAGAAGGTTTGCTTCTGAGTTTTATAGGCTTTGCGGTGGGTATTGCCATGAGTCATAGTGCGATGCAAATATTAGCCAAGTACATGAGTGAGTCGTATCGTTATTCATTTACAGGCTGGACGTGGTTATCAGAGGAATGGTATTTATTGGGAGGTGCGTTATTGATAGGTTTTATGGCTGCCATTATTCCTGCTTTTAATGCTTATAAAACGGATATTTCAAGGACATTATCCAAGTAATCTTTTGTTTCGAGAATAAGTGATTTTTAGATAGGTAAAAAATTGAAATCACTTCATACGATTTAATGTTTGCATGAGCTCCTCTAAATGAGTGTCACTTACAGGGATATTGTGCTCTCCAATAGTGATATTTTGACTACGAATAGATTCAATTTTATCTAAATTCACTATGAAAGATTTATGAATCCGCTTAAATGACTGAGGGGGTAGCTTTTCCTCAATAGCTTTTAAGGTGCTTTTTGTAATAACAGGCTTTTTAGCCGTTGTTAAAAATATTTTGACATAATCCTTCATGCTTTCAACGTGGCTTATGTCTTTTATAGGGATTTTAACTAAGGCATATTCTACATTGACATAGAAAGCTGCCTCTTGAAGTGTTTTGGAGTCAGATACTGTTGATCCTGAGTTACTCGGGAGAAATCCCGATTCTTTCGGCAAGGGGGTAGCTTTTAGAGCGACTTGCTTTTGTTTTTCATCAAGTGCTTTTAAGGCTGCTTTTGTGAAACGTTCCATGCTGACAGGTTTCATTAAATAATCAATCACGTCAAGGTCATAACTTTCAATAGCGTAATTAGAATAAGCGGTGACGAATATAACCATCGGTTTTTCTTTTAAACTCTGCAAAAATTGAGTGCCTAACATGCCTGGCATTTGAATATCCAAAAACATCAAATCAACGGTTTGCTCTTGTAGCACCTGTATGGCTTCAAAAGGATTTTTACACATACCTACAAGCTCTAAAAAAGGCAATTGTCGGATGTTTTCTTCTAAAAGTTTACGAGCCAAACTTTCGTCATCTACAATTATACACTTCAGTGTCATGTTGTTTTTAATTAAAACATTAAATTCAAATGTATTTCAAACCACTCGCCGTCATTTTTAACAGCCAATTGATGAGTTTTAGGATATAATAACTCTAAACGCCTTTGCACATTTTTCAGTCCGATTCCTGAGCTTTCGTCTTTTTCCAGCGTTGTCTCGGGTGCTATCTTATTTTTAACGGTAAAAGATAGGGTCTTTTCACTTATTTTCAAATCAATATCAATAATCGGGTTGATAACCATGCCCACACCATGTTTGAACGCATTTTCAACGAAAGGGATCAAAAGCATAGGTTCGATGATTTGGTTAGTTGCATCCCCTTCAGTAGTGAAAGAAATCTCGACATCTTCTTCAAAGCGGACTTTCTGTAAGTCGATATAGTTTTTTAAATAGGAGATTTCTTTCTCCAGAGGGATATGCGAATGCTCGGAATCATATAGCATATAACGCATGAGTTCCGATAATTTCAAAGTTACAGGTTCGGCAGCATCTGATTTTGTCCGTATCAAATAAACAATACTGTTCAATATATTAAAAATAAAATGTGGACTGATTTGAGAGCGCAAAAAAGATAATTCCGATTTGAGGCGCTCCTGTTGTTTTTCATGGTAAATTTTCTCTTGAACGACCAAATAATTGAGTAAACCATAGCCTGTACTAATAGCTGCAACCAGTATTATAGCGATTGCTCCGCCCATATACCTGCTTCCTCTGTGTTTGTCACCCGCACTTAATAGATTATTGACAAAGGTTAAAATAAAAGTATGGAAAATAATAAAAAAAACTATTGTTAAAACCAAAGACCAAAAGTAAACCTTAATGCTTTTTTGGTTCATTACTTTAGGAATAAGCCATTCCGTATTGATTAAAAATAAGGGAATATGCGTTGTTATAATAAGTGTTGTTACTAAAACGGCTCTATTATAAAACTCAACATCCGATGCATTAGATACTGCCAAATACAACCAACTGCCCCATAAGAAGAAATGAAACAGCCACTTTTTATATGTATCCGAAATTATAATTTTCATTATAAAATCATGTTAGAATTTAAATAAGTAGGCTGCTTTGGTCGCTACCCCTCAGTATTTAAGTCAAATCTGCAAAATACTGAGGGGTATAAGGATTTAAATAAATAGAAGTATGAGCGTTAGTATGATGCCACCAATGGTGAAATACATCCCTTTTTTGAAAACATCGGTACTTGGCATAAACATCCAAAAAGAAGAAATTACAAAAAAGAACAAAGACAAACCGAAAAAGATATTGAAAAAGAACAGCGGTTCTGAACTTTTGGCTTTGTGCAGATGCGTCATTTTATCAACAATATAAGGTAGTTCTTTT
>JANPHO010000155.1:0-1807 GCA_031424515.1 Saprospiraceae bacterium | reverse complement strand
ATTGCCGATATTATTTTTAGCCGTACAGGTACACGTGAAATATCGCATTTAGGCGGTATCAGAAATGTAGCACCGAGTTTTGCACTTTTGTTTTTAATCATACTTTTAGGCTCAGTTGCTTTACCCTTGACCAATGGTTTTGTGGGTGAATTTCTTTTAATGAACGGTTTATATCAATATGCCAACGCAAAACTTGCACTTTGGATAGTCGTTTTAGCGGGTTTGACCATCATTTTAGGGGCTGTTTATATGCTTAGAAGTTATCAATCCATGATGTTGGGTGAAACTAAAACCATTACTCAAAATTTCAAAGATGTGGATAATACTGAAAAACTTTTATTGACAATTGTGGCTGGTTTGGTGATTGTTTTGGGCGTTTATCCAAAACCGCTTTTGGATATTGCCGCACCTGCAGTTCAAGAGTTATTGAAAGTATTTCAAGCGGGTTTAGTTGGTTAATTGCTTTTTTAAAAGTTTAACCCATAGAATTTAAGAATGTAAAAGTAGTTCATAACAAGTAGAACTATTAAAATAGATAAAATTTCAAAAAAATACTGAGGGGTCATCGAGCCTTCTTCTTCATAGATTAAGATTATGAAAGAACTTTTAACATTGGCGCTTACGGGCATTTTCGTCATGCTTTCCGATATGTTCAATCTTCGGAAACTGGTTTTTCCTTTGGTTTTATTGGGATTAGCAACCACTATATCATGGTGTATTTTTGATTGGGGCTACAATCAGGCGATTTTCCGCATGATGCAAATTGATAATTATGCACTCGCTTTTACGGTCGTCATGTGTAGCACTGCCTTACTTTGGATGGTCATGTCCGAGGATTATTTCTCAAAAATGGCTGTTTCTACTGATCGGTATGCTTTGATATTATTTGCAATGGTGGGCGCATTGGTTATGGTTTCATACACGAATATGGTGATGCTGTTTTTAGGTGTAGAGATTTTATCTGTTTCTATGTACGTATTGGCGGGAAGTAATAAGACTGATTTAAGCTCGAATGAAGCTGCGTTGAAGTATTTTTTAATGGGTGCATTTGCATCAGGATTTTTACTTTTCGGCATTGCTTTGATATACGGAATGAGTGGTTCATTTGATTTATTACAAATTCGAGCAGCCATTGGAAAAGTAACAGAAGCGAATAATAGTTTACTGTCCGTAGGAATTTTGATGATTTTGATTGGTTTGGGTTTTAAAATATCGGCTGCACCTTTTCATTTTTGGGCACCCGATGTGTATCAAGGCTCTCCTACCCCTATTACAGCGTTCATGGCAACAATTGTTAAAACAGCTGCATTTGGTTCACTTTATCGCTTATTTATCACTTGTTTTCCTGCAAATACGAATATTTGGTCAGATATTGTCGCGGGAATGCTCGTTTTGACGCTTTTAATGGGGAATGTTGTTGCGGTGATGCAACGAGATGCGAAGCGTATGCTGGCTTTCAGTTCTATTTCACACGCAGGATATATGCTTTTTGCAGTTTTATGTTTAAATTCTGATTCTGATAATTCTATCCTTTTTTATACTGCGGCGTATTCAATTGCAACGATTTTAGCATTTACTATTATCTATATTGTTTCTGAAAAAACAAGTTCTACTGAAATCAGAGCGTTCAATGGCTTGGCAAAAAAGAATCCGAATATGGCTGCGGCGATGACAATCAGTTTATTGTCAATGGCTGGTATTCCTCCTTTAGCGGGTTTTATGGCAAAATATTATATATTCGCTAACGCGATTTCAGAGGGTTATTTGTACTTGGTTTTATTTGCAATCGTGATGTCTTTAGTGGGCG
>JANPHO010000154.1:0-4441 GCA_031424515.1 Saprospiraceae bacterium | reverse complement strand
CAATAGGTTTTAAAAACCACAAAGCAACAAAGGGACACAAAGTTTTTATATGCTTTGTGTCCCTTTGTTGCTTTGTGGTTGAAAATATAATTATTTACCCTGCCTCGCCATTTCCAAAGCCGTAGTAGTAATATAATATTTGGTAATCATATTTGGCACTTCCCAAGCGGGCATTTTAGCTTTTTTTAAGAATGAAAAATACTTTTCAGCAACGCGCCCGAAATGGGCTTCATGCCCTTCGTCAAATACTTTTGGGACGATGACTTTCCATCCTTTTTCCGTTTTTTCAAGTGAAATGCCCGCAAATTGCTTTTGAACGCCAGCCAATGCTGAGTTAAGCGTTTTTTCAAAATCAGCATTTAAAACCAGTGGCTCAATGTATAAAGTGGGCTTAAAATTCTGCTCTGCACCTTGTCGGATGATTAGATTGGCTTTTGTACCCCGCATGATAGAATAGTGCGTATCGCCGCCGCCTTCGGGTGCTTTGTACGCCCAAGTCACCGATGCTTTGGCATAAATACCTTTGATTTGATACACAATTTCACCGTTGGAATAGACTTGTAAAACATCGTTTTTAACGTCTTTTTTCAAATAATCGGGAAATTGCTTTTCATTGGTGATGGCTGTAAATTCGCTCAAAGTCATGTCCGTTTTCCAACGGCGCGCCTTTTCAATTTTAATATCCTTTTTATAATCAATAATTTGCTCTGGAAAACATTCCCATTGAATCAGATCCACTAAATGCGTGTTCACGTCCACGATGCCCTCGCCTTGTTGTTCTACATCCATGAACCACGCGGGACGAATCAAAGGACTACCCGAAACCATTTTATTGAAATGATGCACACTCTCTTTTGTCACCGCTGGATTCTCCGCAGTTCCCTTCTCTAAAGAGCCAAATACTGAGGGGGTCATTGAAAACGCTCGTTGCAACATGGTCGTTATTTCATAACGCTCGGTCATGATATCGTAGAGTAATACGTTTTTATTTTTAGCCGTTTCAAATGCTTTTTTTAATAATTCAAAGCCTTTTTTATCAATCGCCATCGGTTTATCGGCTAAAACATTGAAACCTTTTTCAACTGATTTTTGGATATATTCCGTTTTTAATCGGTTATTGCCCGACATGACGACAACGTTTCCTGCTTTTTCAGCAAGCATTTTCGGCATAAAATCAGCGCCAATATAAGATATTAAAGACCAGTTTGTTGGATATTCTTTACGAGAATTGTAATCCACAATTCGCTTAAAGTGCATGTCATAATCATTGCCGTTAGGAGCATATATATGAACAAATGTGTCCACCTCGGGATACATTTTTTTTTGAATTAGAGCCGCGTGGAAATGCCCAGGATCGAGTGTAATAAGGTGAAATTTAGCCGATTTTACTTGTGAAAATGCTAAATGTGCATATAAAATGCCGATTAAACAGAGTTTTATAGTTTTCAAAATGTACCTTTTTAAAACCACAAAGGACACATAGTAACACAAAGAATATCTGTGTGCCTGTGTGCCCTTTGCGGTTACATTTTTAATAAAAAATTTAACCAATAATATACGGCGCACGTTGAGGGCGACTCAACATGGCATTTGCCTCGTCATCATTTTTAAAACGCTCACGGAGTGGATCCCAATACACTTTGCGTTTCAATTTCATGGCAATATGGTGCAGTAAACAAGCCGAAGTTGAACGGTGAGCCACTTCCACAGGTGCAACAGTGGGTTGACGGCTTTTGATACAATCGAGCCAGTTGCCATGTTGCTCAGGACTTTTATAAAGATGCGTTTCAGTATCGCTGATTATGGATGTCAATATTTTCGGATTGCTCGCTTGCAAAGGAGCCTCCGTTGCTGCTTTTGTCGGGTCACTTGAAGTCACGCCACTACCACGGGTGACGAATATCCACCCCTCAGTACCTTCAAATTTTACGCCGTTGGGAATTTCATTGCTGACCACCATTTTGGTGCCGTTGGCATAAAGGGCTTCGGTGCGGAATATGCCATGCACATCCCATAAGCCACTTTTTGGAAAATCTGCTACGCCCGATATTTCGATGGGCCCAGTATGTTCCCAACCCATCGCCCAATGCGCAATATCAACATGGTGCGAACCCCAACCCGTAATCATGCCCGCACCGAACTGCTCGCAACGCAACCAACCGGGGCGACCATATCCGGATTGTGGATGTACACGATTTTCGGTATAATATTTATAAGGCGTGGAGCCTAACCACATATCGTAATTGAAATTTTTAGGGATGGGCATTTCCAACTCATCTTTGCCCGATGGGTCGCCTGGTAAGCCCACATAAATGGTTTTTATTTCACCAATTCGACCATTTCTGACCAATTCGCACGCTTTATGAAAATGAGGCCAAGGATTTTGGGAGCGTTGTTGGCTACCCATTTGAAAAACACGTCCCGAGCGATGCACCGCATTGCTCAATGCTCTACCTTCCGAAATGGTCAAAGCCGTTGGTTTTTGCATGTACACATCCTTTCCCACTTCAACGGCGTGGATACCGATGAGGGCGTGCCAATGGTCGGGCGTGCTGATGATAACAGCATCAATATCTTTATTATTGAGGACTTCGCGGTAATCTGTGTAAGTTTTTGTGCCGTTATAGGATTTACCCGTTTTTTTAGCGTAAACACCATCAATAAGCGTTTTTGCTTCATCAACACGGTGAGAATCGAGATCGCAAACGGCCACAATTTGGGCAGAATCGTATTGCCAAACACCAGGCATATCGTGTTCTCTTGAAATACGTCCCGTGCCAATGGCTGCTACATTGATACGGTTACTCGGTGCATTTTTACCGAAAACCGAAGCAGGGACAATGGTTGGCAAACCAGCACTTGCAAGCCCCGTTGTAGCGAGCGTGGCAGCTGTATTTTTGAGAAAATGACGGCGAGAGAGATTTTTCATTGCGTTGTTTAGTTCTTTTAATAAAATGATATTACTGTTTAAAAGTAAAAAAATCAAACGAAACAACAATAGTATTTTGCCGAAACGTATATTTTTTACATTAAAAAGAATACCCCCTCAGTATTTTATTGTTTTAAAACCCTAAAAGTCTCTAATTGCCCATTTAGATTAACTTCTATGGCATATACTCCCGCTATTAAATTATTGCCAATTGTTGTCGTCCCCTTGCCTTTGCCTTTTTCAAAAAGCTTACCCGAAAGGTCAAAAACACTGTATTCAAATGCTTCATTGGCTTTTAGAACTTCGATAATGAAGCTATGTTTCGTCGGGTTCGGATATACCTTAAAACCGGTTTTTTTATCTTTTTCTTTAATGGAAGTGGCATTTTTATCGGGTATAACATCAATAACAGGTCGTGGTGGTGTCGTCATACTGTCACCTAAATAATAACTTGGGTGAGGTGGTTGATTGTAAGCTGAGTTTTGCCAAGCGATGGCTGTTCGGTATTGCGAGTCGTGCATGAGGGTATAAAAAAGATTTTTGGAAGGTATTGTCGTTGTGAAAATACGCAAAGCAGTATTATCCGTTTTTCGTAAAATAACTTCTTCACGCCAATCGCCAAAAAGGTCGGCACTGAGGCAAGGTGTTGCTTTGGTACTATTATTAGATGAACAACTGTCCGCAGTAAAAAGGGTGTTCATTTTACTATTTAAATAATCCCATTTATAGATTTTATTGCCATCCAAAAGCTCCCGAGTGAGGTCATCATCCCACCAAATACCAAAATTCATAGAGCTTGGGCGAGACGATGAAATTTGAACGCCTTTACAACTATACAAACCACCTTTTGAACCCCACACTTCTGCACCACGGTAGCGAGGGTCAATATCAGCCGCCATACAACGCCCCACATCCGTGCTTTGACCATCAACACCCCAAAGAGGAACACCCGTTTTAGCATCTCTAAAATCCAACCCGTATGCTCCATATCGAGCAGGTTCTTCATGGCACTGCCAAAGTTCCATGCCTGGGCGAGACGGGTCGAGGTCGCTCATGTGTAGTGCGTCACCATGCCCCAAACCGTTCATATAAAACCCTGTTCCGTCGTCATCAACAGCACTGCTGCCGTTGCAAATTTCATCTTTTCCATCGCTGTCCATATCGCCAACGGTTATTTGGTGGTTGCCTTGCCCGGCATAGTAATTATTATCGCTATCATTGCTATCAAATGACCATACTTTGGTAAGCTTGCCATCTCGCCAATTCCATGCGGTGCGCACTAAACGGGTATAATATCCTCTCCCTGTGATAAGAGTTGGACGTTTTCCATCAATATATGCCACTGCATCCACGAATCTGTCCACGCGATTGCCATAATTATCGCCCCAACAGCTGACCGCTCCACGTGCAGGGATATAATTCGCAGATGCCATGGCTGCGCCCGTTTTTCCATTAAAAACGGTGAGATATTCGGGTCCTGATAAAACGTAGCCGTTGGCGGTTCGGTAGTCG
>JANPHO010000153.1:0-1907 GCA_031424515.1 Saprospiraceae bacterium | reverse complement strand
CCATCTTTTTTAAGTTCAGATTCTAAAATTTTATCGATGTTTTCGCCATCTTCACTGCTTGGAGCTTCTGCGTTTGGAGGTGCAAGAGCGGGCGGTGGAGGAGGAGGTAATTTTTTCAAAAGAGGTGCAATCAAATCGGTGTATTTTTTTAATCTTCTTTAGGTATAAGTTGACCATCAATCGTAAGGCTATTAATGGTATTAGACGTTATGCATGAATAAAATACAAAATTTAATCGTCGTTAAATTTCAAATTTTTATTGTAAATTGCTGCTAATAGGTTTACCCTTAATCCGAACCTTTTTTGTTTATTTCGATAAGGATATTTGAGTATATTGAAAATTTTCATCATTCTATTTGTGTGTTCAATTGGGATTCTTTTACTCGCTAAGTCTTTATTTTCCTGCTTTTGTCCTTTAGTTAATGGTTTGTTTTTTGAACTTTTATGAGGAATAACTGAATTTTGATGAATTTTATAGATACCTAAAAAACCTAAATCAGCTAACACTTTAATACTTTCGCTTATATTTAAACCCATGTTTTTGAACATACTAAAATCATGAGTTTTACCATCAGCAACAGCTATACATAGAATTTGCTTGGTTTTAACATCAATTATAATGATACTTTTTAATGTGTGTCGCTTTTTCTTGCCACTGTATTTCCGTTTTTGTTTTTTTTGGGGCGTTCGGTGGGTGTTTCTGTTACGTCGACAATTATGACTTCGTAACCAGAATTAACATCTTTTAGAACTTTCTTACCTGGTATAGAAAAAGAACCACTTTTTATAAGAATATCTTCTATCTTAGTAATAATGCGACTAACTCGGCTTTGACTAATATGAAAATCTAAGCCCATGTTTTCTTGCGAGCGATACTCTCGCCAGTATAAAACAGTCATAAGTACTTGATTTTCAAGGCTTAATATAGAAATACCGCCACGATTCGGATGTTTACGATGACTTGATTTATAATTGCTTATACAATTAAGCATTTCTTCGAAAACACCCCGATAAACACCCGTAGCGCGCCGAAATTTTTTGCCATTTAGATGTGATATATCTTCCCATTTCATGAAGCAAAGATAAAAATTCAAAACAAAGCAAATAGTTATTGAAAATCAATGAAATACGTATCTCTTTTTATTTAAAGCATAAGGTCTAATAAATAAAAGCCATTCTAATATTTACAAAGTCTTACCCCAACATTTTAAAGAATATTGGGAAAATACGGTTGAAGAAAAAAGAAAGGATATTGCAAGAGTGACAGTGGGTTTGAATTTTAACCATATGGATAGAGGCTCTATTCGCCTTGTGATTGAGACTTATATATTAGAAGTCGATTCATTTAAAAACCCGACTTATTCGTTTCTGGTTTACCACAATATTTCTTATATGTTTAAAGATAATGTTTATTGGATTCGCTTTGCAAATTTAAATGAATCCCAAAAAAGCTTTGTCTATCATGATGGGTTAAAAGAGATACTGAAAGACGATATCATTTCTAAACGTGAAAAGGAAATATTGCATTTGATTATTCTGGGAAAAAGCACGGAAGAAATCGCTAAAACTCTATTTATCAGCATGGCGACTGTTAATAATCATCGTCAGAACATGCTCAACAGGGTAGGCGTTAAAGATACGACGGCGCTCATTAGCGTTGCCAAACTGTGTAGAATAGTTTGATTATATCCATATTCGACTATATTTTAAAGCTTTTATCAGTACCATTTCCAACTGATAAAAGCTTTTTTATTTTTTTAAAACAGGCTGGACAGGTATTATATTAAAAGATAAATGCATGGTTGCTGAAAATAGCTTAAATTGTGAATAAGTGGTTAGACATAATTATATTGAAGTAACTTTTGGAAAGTTTAAAACTTTCCAAAAGTTGTAACTAGTTTAAAATC
>JANPHO010000152.1:0-28911 GCA_031424515.1 Saprospiraceae bacterium | reverse complement strand
TCGCCGATTTTTACAGAATAATATTTGAACTCATTTTGCCCTTTCTTTTTAAAAATAACACCCTTTGTTTGGGTTGAAACCCACATGTCACCATCATTATCTACATACAGGTGGGTAATATGGTCTGTGAGGGTATCGGTTGGTGAGCGATGGGTGGCATCTTCCCATTTTTTCGTTTTAATATCAAAAGAATTAAGCCCCCAATAATCGGCGACATAGAGTTTATCATCTGACTTAATAAAACCCGTTGCTGAAAATTCATAGAGAATATCATTTGTATAAAAACCGATGTTTTTTAAGTCTTTAGTTTTGGGATTGTATGCATAAAAATCAATTTTAGGATTATCAACATCTACATTAAAATAGGCGTACCAATACGTTCCATCTTTATCCTTATATTGTTTGACATACTGTCCCGTGCGCAATAAATCTGTTGAAATATTTTTCAAAGCGGGGTTGAAAGTTTCAAACTTCAATAGCTTATTTTTTTCAAAATCTGCGATGTATGCATTACTGACATTCACCTGATGTGCATCGTGGGGATATATGGAGGCATTATCAAACATAAAGGCATCGAATGGCCCCCTAAAATTATAAGGTTCTATAACAGGCGGCGATAGATTCAGAAGGCGGGAAGTGTGGTCACCGGTCAATAACAACTGATTATTACTGAGGGGGTATATATAATAAGAAGTCAACAATGGATTTGTTACTATGGGTTTTGTCTTAAAAGTGATGGGGTCTAATAAAAAAATAGTAGAATCTTGATGCACTAAGATGGTATTATCCGAGTTCAAGTGCATACTATATGTATATTTATTTTCAAAATTTTGAGGAAAGAAACACTTATTCGCAGCTATGTCATATACCATCAATTTTTTATCAAAAGTTATAAAAATATGCCGTTTGGTAGTTAGCAATATCGTGTAAGAGTTGACATGAGCTTGTTGGCTTGCTTTAATGATAAAAGTATCTCGCTGCTTATCATATTGATAAATAGTAAACCCTTCTTGATACATACGACGCGCCTCCGTATCGGCATAAACGCCCCATACATTATAATTCGGGTCGGTACATTTTTTAATATTATCAGTAATTTGAAGCTTATTAGTTGAAATAGAATAATGGTAACTGAAGTAAAGGCAATTCAACCAAAGGTCGTCGCCAGAGGCAATCAATTCGGATATTCTCAGTTCTTCATATTTCAACTCATTTATCAAATACTGTGATTCATGAGGCATTTCTAAAGTGACATGGGTGAGAGAATCCGTCTTAGGGTCAATTTTTTTTAGACCAATCCCCCCTACAGCCACCCATATATTGCCATATTTATCTTCAACAATTGACTTAACGGGGTTGCTTGATTTGGAGTTAGGTCGTGCTTCGTCCGTCGAATACCATTTGGTCTTATAACCATCATACCGATACAAGCCACCTTGTGCCGCAAACCATACATAACCTCGACTATCTTTCATAAAACAATCTATTTTACGAATAGCACTGATGTCACCATTAAATTTAAAAGGTAGGTTTTTAGTAAAATAAAAGTCCGTTTGCGAGTAACAATTATTACAGAAAAAGAAAAAGCTAAAAACCCGTAAAAACTTGATTACATACATTTTCATGCGTGGTTTTTTCGGAAATTTACATCAAAATCTACAAGATTTCAATTCATTACATGTCTTTTAAAAATATGATTTATAAGCGAATTACCATTTCGGTTCCGACCCCTCAGTACTTTCCACTTCCAAAGTGCCACCATGTCCTTTCGTCACAATATCATAAGCGAGAGAAAGTCCTAAACCTGTGCCCTGTCCAGTAGGTTTTGTAGTGAAAAACGGTTGAAACACTTTAGCCCTTACGCTTTCGGACATACCAATCCCGTTGTCTTTTACTTTCATAATGATTTGATTATCAACATGTTCGGTAGAGACTGATACTGAGGGGGTATAGCTCACATCATTTGAAAGCAGTTTTCTTTGATTGACCGCATAAAATGCATTATTAATCAAATTCAATAAAACCCGCCCTATATCCTGTGGAATCACTTCTATTTTAGGCAAGTTTTCATCAACTATCAATTCATAATCCGCATTAAAAGAATTGTCTTTTGCTCTTAACCCATGATAAGCTAATCTTAAATATTCATCCGCCAGTTTATTAATATCCGTCAATTCTTTTACACCTGTACTCGCGCGGGAGTGTTCGAGCATTCCTTTCACAATGCTGCTTGCTCGCTTGCCATGATGATTGATTTTCTCTTGGTTTTGACTTAAATCATCGAATAATTCGCCGATATATTCCTTGTCTTGAGTGGGTTTTTCGATTTCTTCTTTTAAATCTTTTACTAAATCCACACTCAATTCCGAGAAATTATTGACAAAATTTAAGGGGTTTTGTATTTCGTGGGCGATGCCTGCGGTTAACTCACCAAGTGAAGCAAGTTTTTCAGATTGAATAAGTTGAGCTTGGGTGGATTTGAGTTTTGATAAAGTTGATTGAATTTCTTCGTTTTTTTCTTGTAAAACAATATTTGCCTTTTGTTTTTGGCGATTATTCCGGTAAAGAAAGAAGGCAACAAGAAGCAACATTCCCAGACCTGCTAATAATCCATATTGCTTCAATTTATTTTGATTCGTAATTTTTTCTGTTTCAACTTCTTTTCGTCTTGCTTCTTCACCTGCAATCATGGACTGCATAGCTTGAATATTGCCCGCACTAAACAAACTTTCCTTTGTTTTTATCATCAAGGCTTGATATTCGTAAGCCTGTTTGAAGTCGTTTTTGGCTTTGTAGGCATCTGTTAATAAAGTAGCTGATTCTAAAATTCTATTGTTGTACGGACCGAATTGCCCTTCTGAAATACCTTTCATTGCATAATAAATACAAGAATCTGGCTGATTAATTTGTCCAAAAATCTTTGCAATTTCATTGTAGTTAAATGAAGCATTCCGATGGTCATTGAATTGGAGAGCCGCTTGAACACCTTGTTTGAAATAATCTAAAGCAAGGCTATTATTACCTAATTTAGCTTGAATCCTTCCAAATTGTCTTAACAGTATAGATAAATCACCTTGATAATGTCTTTTTATTATTATTAGGCGACCTAATTCTATATAATATTTACTCGAATCTAATTGATTGTCATAATAATAAGACGCACCAGTATTTATATATACTTCCAATAGTAAATATTGATTATTCGTTTTTTTGTGCATTTCGATAGCCTTTTGAAAATAACTTCTGGCTTTGGGGTATTCTTTCAAATCAAAATAAATATTTCCAAATCTATTATTACAAACACCAATTTCATCAATGTATTGGTGTTCTTCGGCTATATTCATGGCTTTGATAGCTAAATCTAAAGCTTTGGGCAATTCTCCTGTTTCTCTATAAAGTGAACTTAAACTGCATAAAGCACTTGCCTCTCCTTTAAGAAATTTAATTTGTTGTGCCAATATCAAAGCTTGCTGTCCATATTTCATGGCAGAATCAAGTTTAGTTAATCTAAATTTATGAGATAATTCTGCCATGATTAGCACTCGATTCATATCATTTTTAGCAATAGCCAATTGGTGCGTTAAGCTGTCGGTTAGCTTGTTTTGAGCAAAACCAAAACTACAAATAAGTGCGAGAAAGATGGTAACGGATAGTTTTTTCATGAATCAATGGTTTTAAAAGGTAAAGTAACGATAAACTCCGAACCGACCCCCTCAGTAGAAACCACTTCCAAAGTCCCGCCATGTCCTTTCGTCACAATATCATACGTTAAAGAAAGCCCTAAACCTGTGCCTTGCCCCGTTGGTTTGGTGGTGAAAAATGGTTGAAAAACTTTGGCTTTTATCGCTTCACTCATGCCGATGCCATTGTCTTTTACTTTTATAATTATTTGACTATAAATCTGTTGCGTAGTGATGGATACTGAGGGGGTATAACTTGGTTCAAGTTTTGAACTTGAACCAAGTTGTTTTCGCTGATTGACTGCATAAAAAGCATTATTAATCAAATTCAATAAAACCCGCCCAATATCTTGTGGAATGACTTCCATTTTAGGTAAGTTTTCATCAAATTCTGTTTTAAAATCCGCATTAAAATCTTTATCTTTTGCTCTCAATCCCTGATAGGAAAGTCGTAAATACTCATCCGCTAATTTATTAATATCGGTCAATTCTTTTACGCCGGTACTCGCACGAGAGTGTTCAAGCATACCTTTTACAATGCTGCTTGCCCGTTTGCCATGATGGTTGATTTTCTCTTGATTTGAGGTTAAATCATCGAATAATTCGTCAATATACGTTTCGTCCTTATCAGGTCTTTTAAGTTCATCTTTTAAATCTTTTACCAAATCCACGCTCAATTCCGAGAAATTATTGACAAAATTCAAAGGGTTTTGTATCTCATGGGCGATGCCAGCGGTGAGTTCACCGAGAGAAGCGAGTTTTTCCGATTGAATCAATTGGGTCTGGGTCGTTTTAAGTTGAGTTAAAGCATCCTCCGCTTTCTTTTTTTCTGTTTGAATTTGAATCAAATTGAGTCGGGCTTGTTCTGTTTGTGCTTCCGCTTGTTTTAAGTCCAAATACCTTCGATAAGCCAAATCAAAAACCGAGGCACATTTTTTTATTAAATATTTCGATTCTTCTGACGGTGGTTGATACGACACCATTAATAAAGAGCCACCTGAAAAATCAGAAAAATGATGATACGCTTTGGGTGGACTTGCTTTTATATCAGGAATAGCTGCCATTAAAACTTTAGCAAATTCTTCGAGTTTTGACCCTGAAGCTTCTAAAGTATAGTCTTTAACGTCGAAATAATAGGAAGCCAACATTTCACGAATCAGTTCACACGAATCTATTTTAAAACGAGTACTACCTGTAAATACTTTACCTGTCGCTTGATTGCCATCTCTGAAAGCATACCATGAATCAAAACTGTCTGCCCCCTCAGTATAAAGATGAACCGCTGTCGTCTCCAACTCAGGCTGCCCTAATAAGCCCATTTGTTCCCGCATAACATTAGCAATTTCTATCAACTCATTAGAATTTTGCATCGCCAAAGCTCTTGACCGCACTCTTTCCAGTGCTGCTTCTATTTGTGCTTCCCTCGTTTGTGCTTCTGCTTTTTGCAAATCGAGGAAACGGGTATAGGTTTGTTCAAATACTTTGGCAAAGCGTTGCGCTATTTCAGGGGTGTTTGGCTTAGGTTCTTCTGAAATCATCAATAAATACCCTTGTTTAAAAAGGGCAGCATATTTATATTGTACAGGTGGCGGTGTAATACCCACTTCTTCTAATTGGTCAAAAACCACTTTGGCAGAAGGTTGAGACATTATCCAATCATAATGTTTTTTTAACTCTTCTCCTTCAAATCGTTGCTCTACAAATAACTCCCCCCTCAGTGATGCCTCATAAATATTTCGGTGACCTGGATCTTCTTTAAACGGAAGCATCATCGGTGATAAAAAACCGCCTGTTGTACCACCACTACTCCAATTTTGCATTAAAGAAGGGTCATCAGTTCTCCAAACACAAAAACCACATGCCCAGAACTCTAAACCTAAATCTTTTAATTGTTGAAAAAGTATGGCTGCGGTTTCAGTCAATTCGTTTGAATGGTGCATTGCCATTGTTCGACTTCTGACTCTTTCCAATGCCAATTCAATTTGTGCTTCTCTTGTTTGAGTTTCTGCTTTTTGCAAATCAAGAAACCGTTTGTACGTCAATTCAAAAACCTTCGTAAATCGGGCAAGTAATGCTTCTTTTTCAGAGGTAAGCGGCGTTCCAGTAATAATACAGAGATAACCGTGTGAAAAATTTCCACAGTAAAAGATGGTTGGATCAGGAAAACTATTTATCGCATGCTGAACAACCTCTTCCGATCCTAATTGTGGAAGCGTAAATTTTAAATGTTCTTTAAGCATTTCATTACCAACTGTTTGGCAAAAAACCGAATCTTGACGCTTCCATGCTTCATACCGGCTCTGTAAAACAGGCTCGCCAACCAATGGTATATAAAATCTTTCCATTGCTTGCCCTTCAGAATTCGTCATCCAACCATAAGTGTCCATTTTTTGCTCATCTATTTCAACATATCCGCAATTGACAAAATCCGTAATGCCAAGATTTTGAAGCTCTTTATACAGTAATTCTGATGCTTCTCCTAACTCGTCACTTTTATGCATAGCCATTGCCCGACTTCTTACTCTTTCTAAAGCTGCCTCAATTTCTAAATCACGATTTTTAAATTCAAGCTGTGTTTGAGAAGTTTTAAGGTCGGTTAAAGTATTTTCTAAAACTTGATTGGCTTTTCTTTTTTGCCGATTGTTGCGATACAGCATAAATCCGATTAAAAACATAAACCCTAATCCTGCCAATAAAGCATATTGTTTCAAGCGATTTTCACGGTCTATTTTTTCAATATCTTCTTTTTGTTGGCGTTCTTTTTCTTCTACAATGGTCTTTTCTAAGTCTATGATTTTTTTAGTACCATTCACGGATTCATTTAAATCCCAAGCCATTTTCTGATATTGAAAGGCAGTATCCTTGTCTTTTGCTTCATAAATGTCCGCCAAATTTTTATACGAAATAATAAGAAACTGTTTGTAATCATAGCGTGTAGCCACTTCAATAGCCTTTTTTTCATAATAAATAGCCGAATCTAATTGATTCATTTTCTTATAAACAGTCGCTATGGATTGAAGGCAACTAACCTCTTGATAATAATTCTTTACTTTATTATTAACGACTATGCTTTTTTTAAGTAACGGTAAGGCAAGTGCATAATTACCTATTTCAGCATGATTTGCCCCTAATATCATTATAAACAGTCCACTAGAGTCTAATTTATTGAGTCTTTCATATTTTACATAAGCCCTTTTTTGATAGATTAACATGGAGTCGAATTGATGGGATCTTCTATAAAGCGAGGATAATTTTGCCTCTAAATCGGCAACTCTATCTATATCACGAAGGGTCTCATATTCCTGAATGGATTGTTTCAAATAACTTTCTGCCTTTTGATAATCCCTTAAATTAAGTATATATAACAAGGCAAGTTGGTCTAAGATAGTACCTTTTATAGAATGGTCTTTCATCTCTTCTGCTATTTGCATTGCTTTATGCCCATAAGATAATGCCTTTGGGCTATCCCCCTTCATCCTGTGGTAAGTCATCAATCTACTTAAGGCTTCAAATTCTCCTTTTGGATAATTTATTTTACTTGCCAAATCCAATGCTTTTTCTGAAAACACATTTGATGAGTCAGGATAAGGACTATCCCAAAAAGTACTATGCAATTTCAGCAGTATAGCCACTCGGTTGGTATCTTGCCGTTCATGGGCTAATTGATAATTTAAACTATCAATGAGTGTTTGGTTTTGGCTGAAACCAATAGTGCAAATGCCTATAAACAGTAAAATAAATGTTATTTTTTTCATCATCCATTGGTTTTTAAAGGTAAAGTAATAACAAACTCCGAACCGACCCCCTCAGTACTTAATACTTCTAATGTCCCGCCATGCCCTTTTGTTACAATATCATACGCGAGTGAAAGTCCTAAACCTGTACCTTGTCCAGTTGGTTTTGTTGTGAAAAAAGGTTGAAAGATTTTTGCTCTTACTCTTTCGGACATACCCGTACCATTGTCTTTTATCCGTATTTCAATGGTATCTTCTAACTGTTTTGTGGAGACAAATACTGAGGGGGTATAGCTTTCACCCGCACTTTTGGAAAGGTGCGCACGCTGATTAACAATATAAAAAGCATTGTTAAAAATATTTAATAGAACCCTTCCAATATCCTGAGAGATAATATTTATTTTATGGATTTTATCATCCAAATCCATTTTGAACTCGGCATCGAAAGCCATGTCTTTGGATTTTAATCCATGAAAGCTGAGAGAAAGAGCTTCTTTTACAAGGTGGTTAACGTCTGTTCTTTCTTTAATGCCGGTGTTTTTTCGAGAGTGTTCGAGCATACCTTTCACGATGCTTGATGCTCGTTTGCCATGATGGTTCACTTTCTCTTGGTTATCATATAAATCGGTCAAAATCTCATTGATATAAGCCTTATCTTTTTCGGGTATTTGAAATTTCTCCATTTCCACTTTCAGTTCTTGGGCTATTCCTAAGCTCAACTCTGAGAAATTAATGACAAAATTTAAGGGGTTTTGTATTTCATGGGCAATGCCTGCTGTAAGCTCTCCGAGGGATGCCATTTTTTCTGATTGAATAAGTTGGTTTTGAGTGGCTTTAAGTTGGTGAAGAGATTTTGATAACTCAGAGGTTCTCAGAGCTACTTTTTCTTCTAAGTTGGCATAAATCAAAGCATTTTGGATGGATATTGCCATTTGAGTGGACAACAAGTTCAGCACTTTTAGCCTATCTTCTGTAAAAGCGTTGGTTAAAATATTGTTTTCTAAGTAAATAATGCCGTAAAGTTTATTTAATAAAATGATAGGGCTGCATAGGACTGATTTGGTTTGTGTCTTTATGATGTAAGGGTCGTTTATAAATTTACCTTCTACTGAGGCATCATTCAATACGATTGATTCCTTTAGCTGTGAAACATAATTAACGATAGATTGGGCTATGTTTTCATAATTTTTAAGGGCAATATTGGGCATTATATTGACTACATTATTGTAAGATGTAGCTTGAATATAAAGCTTATTGTCATTTTCAAGAAGAAGAATGGCATTTTCAGCACCAGCATTCATGACAATAATTTGAATCATTTTAGATAATAATGACTCTATCATAATCTCCCCCGAAATAGCTTGGGATGTTTTTATGATACTCGCCATATCCATATCAAATTTTCCCTCGTTTTGTGGAGAGTCTTTTGAGTCTAAAATGTTATTGCCCAGAGAGTTAAGCGTTTTATGATTAAGTATTTTAGCATATTTCTCTTTTAAAAACTTCTTTTTTCTTTTTGCGCCCCAATCTTTATATAATGCAATGCTTTGAGCCATATATTCGGTGGCTGCTAATCCCACGTTATTTCTTAAAAAGTGTTTGGCCAACAACTCCGTCCCAAAAGCTGCGTCCGCTTTCCATTCATTTTTCTGAGCATACTCTATCCCTTGTTCATAGAGAATAGTGGCTTTTGCAAAGTTGTTATTATGGCTTTCTATCTCCGCTTTCATTAATAGCTGAAGATGTAAAAAATTCACTTCATTATAATTCGCCCATTTTTGCATTTTTTTATAGGCTGCGTTCATTTTGTACCTTAGTTTCAGCTTTTTATACCCGTGAGTTTTACTCAATAGGGCGCTATAGGTGAAAAAACTAATGGTACAAAGTCGATCGATAAAAATATGGCTCACCAATGATTTTTTATATTTATCGGCTTCATCAATGTAATATAAGGCTGTATCAAAGTCTTCATAAAACATGTGCAAGTAGGCTTTAGTGATATAATACATGCCTATCCCTGATAAATACTTGCGTTTTACCATGTTTTGAAGAAATTCTTTTTCATTGAAACTATCATCGTCCAATGAAAAATGGCTATTGGTGAGGCCTCTTAGATTTTGAGTGGTTTGTAACAATAAAAATGCTGAGTATAATGCATCGTCATACCGAGTATCTTGGACTATTTTCAAGTATTTTTTTTGCTCTTGATAAGATGTGGCTAAATCAAGAGTGGGATTCCAAAAAGTGCAATTAGCGGCGCAAAATCCAAGGAAAAATAAATCTCCCGATTGATATCCTGCCTCGATTCCCTTTTTATACCAATCATTGAGCTCTTTCAAGTGCAAGCTGAAATGATGAATTAAAACCCCGTAAGCGGCTATTACCCTGCAACGGTATTCAATATTATTGAGTTTATAATTCAAGTTTATGGCTAATTTGCCAAATCTATCAGCCATTTTATAATCCCCGAAAGCTTCGCCTAATACAGCGCCAAAAGTGATATAAGCAAAAGAAGATTCAGGGCAGTTGCCATATTTGAGGGATAGATTGACCAGTTTTAAGGCAGTCAAGGCATACAAATTATCGTTGCCTAATATATATGCTGAGGGGCCTATTTCAGTTAATAATCTCGCTGCAGCCGTTTTTTCAGGATCACTCATGATGGGTTGCTCCAATAGGTCTTCGGGATTTTTTCCTCTTAAATTCCATTTGGCTTCCAATACCTCTTTGAGTACAACCAGTGGGCCAGGATATTCGGGAAGTTTTAAGCCCAATAAAGCCAAGCCCTTTATTCCTTGTTGAATGGCTTGTTCCGTTTTACCAAGAGTGGTGTACTGCCGAAGTCTTAGAGATAAGATTTTGACATTGTCCATCTTGTTTTTTACATTTAAAAACAGGGTTTCGATACATTGTTCGGCTGTATCTATTTCCCCAATTTGGTAAGCATTTTGAGCCAATCCGTAATACAAATCAAAGGTTAAGCGGTAATAATTACTCCAACTATTTTGAGGCAATAGATCCAATCCATTTTTATAATACTGCATAGCTGCTTGATAAGCTACAGCAGCTTGGGCTTTATGACCAGCTTTATCATTCAATACGGCTAAGTTTAATGCTTCAGCTTCGGTTTGAATTAGGCTTTTGGCTTCATTGAGGTGGGTTACAACTTCAATAATATTCTCTTCTGCATTTTCAGAAAGATTGGTTTGGATTAAATATTGACCGATTTTATAGTGAAGTTGCTTTTTAGTTTCCTCGTCAATATTTTGATAAGCAGCTTGGTGAATTTTATCATGTTGAAATTTATATGCCACTCCAAAATCTTCATTTCCGGATACGAATCTATATTTTTCGCTCAAAGGAATAATAACCTCCGCCACGATAGCTGTCCACAGAATATCAGATAACCCAACAGGAGATTTACTCAAAATAGAAGAGAGCGATTTGAGGTCAAATGTATTGCCCATACAGGCAGCTAACTCAATAACTTTTTGACACTCTGCGGGTAGTTCTTTTAATCTTTTGGAAAGAATATCAACCACATTATCAGATATTTTAAGGGCTGATATTTTTGGCAAATCATAAGTCCATTGTCCTTTATTATGATCTATATTGATGAATCCATTGAAATAAATGGTTTTTAAAAACTCAACAATGTAGAAAGGATTCCCCGCAGTTCTCTTAAATATGATATTTCCTAAATCCTTAACTTGCTCTTCGGTAGCATAAAGTGTATCACATAATATTTTATTGACGTGTTCTTCTTTTAAAGGTTTTAGGGTAATTTCATGGATTGCGCTTGTAGATTTTAAAGCATCAATAGTCATCAATAAGGGATGGCCTACTGGAGTTTCGTTACTCCTGTAAGTACCAATTATGAAAACATAAGGCACTTTTTGATTAATGAGGTCTTTTAAAAAAAGTAAGGATGAGTCATCACACCATTGAAGGTCATCTAAAAAAATAATTAGAGGATGCTCCTTAGTGGCAAAAACCCTTATGAAATCTCTTAAAGTAAAAAAAAAGCGATTTTGAGCTTCCAAAGGATTCAAATCAGGTATTGCATGTTGTTTACCTAAAACAATTTCAAAAGAAGGTAGTAAATCTATCAACACCGCCACATTTGTACCCAACGCCTTTTTTAAAGTCGATTTGTAATGTTGAATTTTATCCGAAGGTTCACTCAAAAGTTGTTTCAATAAGTCTGAAAAAGCCATTGAAAAGGCATAAAAAGGTATATTAGATTTGAATTGATCAAATTTACCAGCAATAAAAAAGCCTTTTTTTCGAACATTTTGCTTGTGAATTTCATTGACCATGGCAGTTTTACCGATACCAGAGCTGCCGTCAATCAACATCAAGTGGTTTTCACCTGATGCCACTTGATCGTAGGTAGCTAAAAGGTGTTTCATTTCATCTTCTCTGCCGTATAAGTGCTCAGGAATCCTAAAATCTAATGATAAATCGTTACTGGCTAATTTGAAATCTGTGATAGGCACATTTTTACGGACATATTCAAGGCATTGCTCCAAATCAAACTTTAAACCTCTAATGCTTTGGTAGCGATCTTCGGCAATTTTAGACGAGAGTTTTTGGATAATAGCTATTAACATAGGAGGTATATCCAAGTTTTTCAACGGAATAGTATCGATATTTTTAGCAATATGAAAATGAATCATTTCCATAGTATCCTCGCTATAGAAAGGAGCTGAACCTGTTAGCATATAGTAAAAACAAAACCCCAAAGAATATAAATCTGTCCTGTAGTCTATTGACCTATTCATCCTACCAGTCTGCTCAGGCGACATATATTCCAATGTTCCCTCTAATACATTTATATTTTGAGCGAACTGCCTCTCTCTCCCCAACTTTGTTGCTAAGCCCAAATCAATGATTTTTATCTTATTGTCACCTCGATTTATTAAAATATTATCGGGATTGATATTCTTATGCGTGATGTTCTTTTCATGGATTAAACCCACCACAGTCGATATTTCAATAGCAATTATTAAAAAGGATTTTATGCCTATTTTTTGATCCGCAATAAACTGCGATAGAGTTACATCTCCAAAGCCTTCTAAGACCAAAATAGGCCTTAAATCATGGTATTTCAATTCCACAACCCTCGGTACGCCCTCTAAATCGAGACTTTTGAGTAATTCATATTCGGTAGTAATATAAGCTATATCCATGGCGGAAGGTGCAGTACTTGCCACAGTTTTAAGAATTACAGGGGCATTATCCTCAGTGGATACTGCTTTATAAAAAATGTAATTTTTGTTTTCATAAATGATGCTTTCAAGTTCAAATACATCTGCTAAAATTTCATTCTCCATAGGTAGCTAATTTATAGTTCTTCAAGATCTTTTGTCATAACTAATAAAATATACTGAATAATGCTAAAAAGTAGGACGATATAGTAGGTAGTGGGGTTTTGATTTATGGGCCATAAATGATGAATAACATCGGATAATACTTTAAGGGGATTAGTGAATAAATCCCATGAATTGAGCCGAAGTATCCTACCTAAGTAAATGCCAAAACTGCTCATTAATAATGCAAAAACAATGAATAGATTGGCTCGTTTCACCGACCATTTATTTCGCCACAACAAATGAATTATTTTTAGGGAAAAGAAACCATAAAAAATGGATAAAATGGATATTGAAAATATAATCAATGTGTCATAAATAACAGTAGAGCTATCTTTATCAACATGAATAAGGTCAGAAATCATATAAGGCGCATTCGGATAAAATAACAGCCATATTCCACTTCCAATGATTAAGGTAATAGCGCTCAGTTTTTCCTTAAAAATGTATAAAATATAGGCAAATAGCAGTGGTAAAAAGCCTAAAAATAGATTCCAAAAAAGGAAATTATAAACTGAATTACCCTCAATATAATTTCTTATGAGCAACATGGCAATATTGACAGCCGTAATCACGCCTAATATTCTGATGTAGTTTTTAGTAAGAGTTTTCATTTTATGTGCACGTTTTTTGTTTGTTTTAAAAAGTAAAAGATGGAAGTAACGTTCTTGGATACCCCCTCAGTATTGAGCACATGGAAGAGCATTTTTCCATCATTTTTAGAAAAATAATAGTTCGGTAATTACTTAAAATCACCGAACTATCAGCTCACAAAGCCAATTTAGTATTCATCTTCAATTTTTATAGTAGCATCAAAATCCATAAGATAGGCAACTGCCAGCCACAATACCCAGCACACAATTCCGAAAAGGAGGTAGCCGCAATATCCTAAAATAGGCATTTCGGAGAAGATATGATACTTATCAAGATAAGGCACTGAATATTTCCAATAATTGGGATTTGTGGGCATATCATCATGAAACCACTCACTTCCAAAATTCCAAAATTCCCAAAAGAAGCCATTGATAAGAGTGGAGATGGCAATTAGATTAATGTAAGACCAGTCTCCTTTTTTACTAATTTCAGTGAAAGGTGTCCAATAATTACCAATATTCATTGCTGGGACTAATACTGGGACTAAACAAACCCATAAACCCCAAAACATCTCCTCAGGAAAATAACCCATCAAAAATAGAAGCACTAAACCCACTATTAGTAGAATATACTGACCCATTACAGGAACTTTTACGACGGGGCCATTGCGATACCGTTCGTCCATAACTTTAAAAGTACGGAGTAAAAAATACCATTCAAATATAGCGGGCAAAACTGTCGTGTATGAAACGAGTTGCCATGCAATATTGCCAAAATTCGTAAATATTTTATTATTAGGATAGTACCAGTTTTCAAGAACAAAAAAGTTTTGATATTCAAATACAAACCAACTAAAGCAAGACACGATACCTAACAACTTCATGGTATTGGGGCTGGAGGCAACCAATGATTTTCCATTATTCCTTTTATACACAAAACTGTCGAGTACCAAAATAAATGACCACCAAAGAGGTACAAATGTATAATGGTCAATGGGCTGAACGATATCGAATCTGCCCCACATAAAAAACCAAGAAGCCAATAATACGATAAGAGAGGGTATGAACCAAACGGGATAACCCACCTCTTTCCTATTTTTTTCCGGATCTATTTTCGGTTTTTTAAAACCAAATAAACTGGGGAACATTAAAAAAGTCACTATACCGAGTGCAACAACACAAGCAAAATTGAAATATGTTTGATTAAAAGCAGCTGATTTCATTACTTCTTCAGCAGGGAAAAGCCCAAACCCGGGCGGCGGACCACCCCATAGAAAATGACTGCCTAAAGCTGGCAAAACAAATAGCGCAATGAACGAACACAAGAGGAGCAAGTATTTTTTCATAGATAAGATTTTAGTTGTCTGATAGTAGCTTAGCATCATCAGACGTGTAGTTAAAACATAGATGTATTAAAAATGCAGATTTCTATTAAAAGAACTTTTCTGAATACGTATCTGGATTAGCGGTTTAATAGGTAAGACTAATCGAATCAAATGGGTTGTTTTCAATTTGGTTAATCATAGGTAATTACTTACCCGTGCTTTGATTTTCAATTAAATACAGTTGAAAACCTCTTAAAAGTATTTAATTTATTGCATTAAAAAAAATATTTGGTTGTTTATTTTAAAAGGTAATATACATCTCTCACCCCTCAGTATTTTCTAATTACAAAGCTTTTTAGTTAAAATAACCTCATGACAATTTATATCTGATTTTACTTTTTGTAAACCCAAACAAGACTGTTATTATCTTATTTTATGTTAGATGTGACCCTCGTAACAATAAATAGTAAAAACGGGGCTTGAACTTCAGAAAGAATATTGTAGGATAGATAGTTTTTATGTTTTTATGTGATTTAAGTCTCTAAATAAGAATAGGCTTTTTAAGATATACTCAATATTGTTTATTTAAATGGTAATTTAATGATAAACTCCGTACCGACCCCCTCAGTACTTTCTACTTCTAAAGTGCCACCGTGCCCTTTGGTAACAATATCGTAAGCCAATGAAAGCCCTAAACCAGTACCTTGTCCAGTGGGTTTGGTGGTAAAAAAAGGTTGAAAGATTTTAGATCGAACATTTTCGGGCATACCCGTACCGTTATCCTTTACTTTTATAAGAATTTGGTTTTTAAGCTGTTGAGTAGTTACAGATACTGTAGGGGACCACGATGAAGGCGTAGAGGGAGTATATGTTTGTCCTGCTTTCACGTTCGGGAAACTTTCAAAGTTTCCCGAACGTATTTGATTGGCTCGTTCATTCACGGCATAAAAAGCATTATTAATCAAATTTAAAAATACGCGTCCTAAATCTTGCGGAATAACTTTAATCTTGGGCAAGTTTTCATCAAAATCAGTTGTAAAATCAGCATTAAAGCTTTTGTCCTTTGCCCTTAAGCCATGGTAAGTCAAGCGTAAATATTCATCTGCTAATTTATTGATGTCGGACATTTCTTTTACTCCTGTACTCGTGCGGGAGTGTTCGAGCATTCCCTTCACGATATTGCTCGCGCGTTTGCCATGATGGCTTATTTTCTCTTGATTTTGACTTAAATCATCGAATAATTCATTGATATACACATCGTCTTTTTCAGGTTTTTTAAGTTCCTCTTTTAAATCTTTAACCAAATCCACGCTCAATTCAGAGAAATTATTGACAAAATTCAAGGGGTTTTGTATCTCGTGGGCAATGCCTGCCGTAAGTTCTCCGAGAGACGCAAGTTTTTCGGATTGTATGAGTTGGGCTTGAGTGGCTCTAAGTTGGTCAAGGGCTATTTCTAATTCTTTCTTTTGATTTGTGAGTTCAGCGGTTCTTTCGGCTACTTGGTGTTCAAGTTCTTTTCTTTTGGCTTCAAGGGTTTTCTTTTCCTCTTCCTCTTTTAAACGCTGGATTTTTTCTTGTTTGTTTTGCTTTTGCGCATAAATACCAAAGCCTGCCATCCAAAGCAGCGAAAATGTTTCGCCTACAGTGAAAAGGCTCGATAAGGATTTATCAAGGTCAGGAGATAATAAATTTAGACCATCTTTGAGGATAGAAACAATAAAATAGGGCAGCACTGCTATCATGAGCATACGAGCGGAACGAAAATCCCTTACTTGATAAATTACGTAGAGTGCGCCTAAAAAAAGTAGATAAAAGAATGAATTATTAATGAAATCCCAAGATAAAATTTCGCCCAAAAACATTAAAACCAAAGTCCCTGCCCAAGCATATTTTATAGGCATATCCCACTGTGGCAGTCGTGCAGGTGTCTCTAAATATATGCGCAAATACTTAGCAACGCCAGCGGTGATAAGAGTTTTTGCAGCAATAGAGACAATATCAAGAGCCATCTGATTTATATTTTAAATTAATAATTTTGGAAGTATTTGAGACACTAAGTTAATAATAAATTTGGTCAATTCTCTTTACTTCTTTCTTTTGAAGGTCATTATGTGTATAGCAACTGAATCAAGTCATCGCGAAGAATCAATTTGTTGTAGTATTTTTAACGAAATTCAAGCCAATTATACTGAGGGGTGCTAAAAGTGAACAAGGAAAGAGAGTAGGGTAGCCTTACCCTAAATCCGTACATATTTGTAGATGTTTCCCACAGATTTACCCCCTCGGTATAGACCGTATAATAATCACTATTTTCAAACGCTATTTATTTATTCTGAAACAAATTAGAAATCTCCGTAGCATTTTTATCAGTAGCCCTCAAGCGTTGACAAAGTGTTTTCATAATCCCTTTTAAAATATTGGGATTATTTTGTAAAACCTCATAAAAAGGATGTTGACTGAGTTGCAAAAGCGTACATTCTTCTATGGTAGTGGCAGTAGCTGAGCGCGGCTCTGCGTCTAAAAGAGATAACTCACCGAATATTTCGCTCTCCCCTAACTCTGCAATGGAGTAATCACCATCGTGGATGCGCACTGAACCTTTATAAATCATGTATAAACTATCACCCTCGTCGCCTTTTTCAAAAAGAACAGTATTGGCAGGAACGACTTGCTCGTTCATTATATAAGCCAAATCTATCAATTCCTGTTCTGGGGTGAAATGAAAGATTGCCGAGGCTTTGAGCATTAAAACTTTTTCAACTAATAACATATATTATAAATCTTGTATGATAAATGATGCAACTTTTAATAGTTTAAAATTAAGGTTGAATACTTCAGTTTTTTAAAAGGTAAAAAATCCGAATATATCCCGCTTATTTTTTGTTAATAATATTCATTAAATGTGCCCTCGTTTCAGCTTCAATTGGATGAAGTACTAAAGAGGGATTTTTTTCTAAAACTTCGGCTGAAAAAGTATCGGGAAACTGTGATACGACATACAAAACAATGGATTTTGTCCAAGATTTAAATGCCCGTCCGTTAGAGAGGATAGTCATCAATATTGGTTTTTGAGCAGCTGTTATTGCTCCAGTTTGGGTTTTATTTTTATTAAAACTGAGTATACCTTCCCATATTTTTTCGAGATTGGCGAAATGCTTTTTAGGAATTATCAATTCCATTAATTCTAAAGCATTGCTTTGTCGATAGTCATTTTCCATATCAAAAATATGTAGAATCCGCTTAGTATGCTGATGACCATAGAGAATACCGCTCAATTCAATACATTCTCTGAACTGGTATTTCACTTCCTCATAAATAGCTGATTGAATTCTTACATCACCCTGAGCCACTGTCCAGTCGTTGAGAAGTATGTATTTATCCATAATTTCACTCATATAATCATCCAAAAGGGACTCAAATAAAGGGAGTTTTTCGGGAGTAGGAACGTACCTCTGCTCATAGAAAATATGAATGAGTTTCCCATTATCAGCATCTTTATTTGCAAAAGAATTTAATAAAAATTTCAAAGAATGCGTACCTTCTATTTTCGTTGCTATTTCTATTAAAAAATCAACCAATTCAGGGCGTTTAGCGGTCAGTTGCTTGGCATGATTTTTAAAAAAGTCATCACCGTACATACTCATCGCCTGCACAAAGGCATTTTTATGTTGCGGATTTTGAACATAAGCATTGATGACAGTATCTATTAAATCAAACTGCTTGTGTTTGCAGGCAATTTTCACTGCTTTTATGACTATTCTATTGTCTTCATCCACCAATAATTTTTTAAGCATTTCAATGCCCTGTGGCTCTATCAGTTCTTTATCGAGCACATTGGCAGTGAGCATACGGGCTTCAAAAAAGTAAGAATCAACCCTTTTTTCCATAATATCTATCGCCTCTGCTTTTGAGCTTCCGCCACTTCTTATCATCGAAATCAATATTTCGGCGGTGCTACTATCTATGGGTTCATCCAGAATATATTTATAATTATCGACTTCAGAAGGTTTTAAAGATAAAATAGTTCTCAGCGTTAATTGCTTGAGTTGCTCAGTTTTCAAATTTGGAAAAGCCTGTTTTAAATATGGTAGAAGATGTGTTGTCTTCTTTTTTCTAATATTATCCAATATGAACGTAAGCAGCTGAGGATCC
Organism: Saprospiraceae bacterium; assembly: GCA_031424515.1. Classification (GTDB taxonomy): domain Bacteria; phylum Bacteroidota; class Bacteroidia; order Chitinophagales; family Saprospiraceae; genus JAAFJT01. The sequence goes on along the minus strand of JANPHO010000152.1, from coordinate 10,055 downwards.
GTATTATTTTTAAAAGTTTGACCTAAAACGGCATCATAATCTGAAAAACCAGAGCGTTCAAGCATATCTAAGGCGTAAATAATTTCAATCGGCTTTCCAGTAATTATTTTATCTAATAAGACACTTTGAGCGCCGCCATCTTCCAAAAACATGGATTGTCCTTTGAAAAAACCGCTTTGAATGGATCTTGATACTGCACTAAAATATTCGCGCCTTATTAAAGGAATAACCATCATCCATAGAACTAAATGAATAATGATTACAGCCACAATAAAAGGTATGGAAAGTGGGCTATCATCTTTCAATATCAGTTTTAAAAAAACACCTGATAGCAATAATGCAATGGGGAAAATGTACCCTTTCGCTACCAAATGCCCCTTGAGTCGAGTATGGATGGATAAAGGTTGGAATAAAATAAAAAAGACGGGCTCTTGAATGACTGAGCGTAAAATCTCAGAAACGATTGCCATTAAGCCAAAAAGGTAGAGAAAAGCATGTGGATTTTCACCCAAGCCATAAAGGCTTAAAATGGATAAGCACATAAAAAATGAAATAGCGGGCGTGAGCATCAACGATTTAGACAAGCCTAAATTGGAAATAACTCTACTTGAAAAAATCATTTTAAATATAAACGCCAAGATTCGCCCACCCGCAAAAAAGAGGGAAATGAATGTTGCCAAATCTTTTTCAGAATGGAATCTTTCTTTTATTTCACTTAAAAAAGTATAATCAATGAATAAATATACTAGGTAAGCTATGAAAGATAAAAGCGAAATATAGAGAATCAACTTGTTGCCGAAGATGTCCAGCAAAAAGTTTTTATGTTTTTCTTCAAGTACCGCGTGTACTTCATGTATCTCACTTTTAGGAATTTCGCTCTTGATATAAATGAAATAAGCATAACAAAAAGCGAATAAGATAACCGAAATCTCCAAAAAATAGAAGGCACCAATTATGGGTATAATGAGAGAACTTGCCAAATAACCCAATAATTTAGAAGGAATATCGCCAGCACCGATAATTGCAAATAACCGACGACTTTCTCTTACATTAAAAATAGTGGAGGATAGCCCCCAAAATGCGTAGCCAACCAACATATACAGAATCACATTCCAGGCTGTAATCAAAAAAGCTAAATCACTGTCTTTTAAAATATAATTTGTGGCTAATAATATTGCTGTTGATATACTACAAAATGCAGTAATAATCAGCAATACACTAACGGGTTTGTAGTGATGGTCAAGATAGTTGTAGATATAGTTAATGGGTAAAAGCAACAATGCAACCAGTAAATATATAGAAGGCAACTGGTGTGGTGAATTGGTAGATAGAAACAAGGTCATACTTCCAACTACAAGAAAGGAAGTCGCCAAGCCTAAAACAAACTTTATTTTGAGCAACGTATAGACATGTGCAGCTTCATTTGAGCGAATATTCAGAGTTTTTAGTAGATATTCTTTCATAGTTGGCTTCTTCTCACTGTTAAAATTCGGGTTTTTGATTGTATTTTAGGTAAGCTGTAATCTTGAATTTGATTTCAAAAAATATTACCTAAAAATATAGGGTTGATTTAACAAAGATAGAAAAGGTTTAAAGAATTCGGTATAAGTAGTACTTAAAAAAATAAGATTGATATTTAGTGTTTTCAAGACAAAACAAATACAATTTTTAGAAAACTGCGTTCACCGTATTTTTACGCCGTTTTACCGATAGATATGCCATGATTCACCAAAAACTAAAAGAGACATTTAGTATATTCGTATATTTGTAGTATTATGAAAAAAGTATTATTCTACCTTAATATTGCTTTAGCAATATTTTTTCTAAATTCTCTTTGTGCTACGGGAGTACATACTGAATCAGGATTCAAAACGGCTACGCAAGAATATGCTTTTGATTCTAATCAAATTAGTAGCGAAAACCCTTTTTTTGATATTTGCTTTGAAGACATTTTAGAGGATGATTTGACTGATTCTGAAAGAAAAAAGCCTGCTTCGGTTCAAATATCCCAATACAACGCCTCTTTTGTAGCACAAAATTTTTCCGACAACAACTTCAAAGAACAATTGCCTGCTGACCATTTCTTTCCTTGCAAGGCATCTATCATTACCTTTTTATGTGTATTTCGAATCTAATACTATTATTTACATTGTCACTAACCTTTCTCAGGGAAAAGATTTCCTTAATCTCAGTTTTTATTCTTTTAAGTAAAATCGGGTAATACTATCGCTGTTGGTTATATCGAGCCTAAACTTGAATAGTTAGATATTTCTTAAGAGACGTCGCTCAATTACCCCCTCAGTATTTTAGTTGATTTTTAATTTGAAAGCTGAAATTTTAGGTCAAATACGAAGGAACCCTACTTTCATATAATTTATAGATTTTTAATTTCAAACCTATTCCATAAGTGTGCACTTTTGGAATGACGTGCTCAATAATTTAGTCCACTTGCTTATTTTAATTTTAAGAAAAGGGCTTTATCCTTTTCAAAATACAAAACAATATGAAAAAAGTATTGCTATTGATAATCTCTTGCTCTTCTATCGGTTTTACTGCATGTAACCACAAAAAAGAAGAAAAAAAAGAAGAAGCGGCTAAGTTGCCCGTAACCACACCAATCCTTATGGATACAACCTTAACGAAGGATTATATTGCAGAAATCCAATCCATTCAAAATATAGAGGTGCGGGCTAAGATCAAAGGATTCCTTGAAAATATCAAAGTTGATGAAGGACAGAGGGTGGAGACTGGTCAAATGATGTTTACGATTCGCTCCCGAGAATATGAGGCAGAATTAGCTAAAGCCCAAGCGAAAGTAAATACAACTGAATTAGAAATGCAGAATGTAAAGACACTCGCGGAAAAAAACATTGTTTCGCAAACAGAATTGGCATTGGCGGTGGCGAAACTCAATGAAGCAAAAGCTGAACAAGGCATCGCTGAAGCAGAACTAACTTTTACAAAGATAACTGCACCTTTTAGTGGGGTTGTGGATAGACTGAAATTTAAAGTGGGTAGCCTCATTGATGAGGGTACTTTATTGACGTCTTTATCCAATAATAGAGAAGTGTATGCCTATTTCAATGTTTCTGAAAAAGAATATTTGGACTACAAAGCGAAGGGAAAAGATAAGGAAAAAACAACCATTAACCTCATGCTCGCCAATGGTCAGCCGCATAAATACAGAGGCGTGATTGAAACAATTGAGGGAGAATTTGACAAAAACACAGGCAGTATTGCCTTTCGTGCAAAGTTTCCAAACCCCGATTTGTTGTTGAAACACGGCGAAACGGGGAAAGTACAATTGCCCGTTGTGTTGAGTAATGCCCTTGTTATTCCGCAAAAAGCGACGTTTGAATTATTGGATAAAGTGTACGTCTTCGTGGTGGATAAGGACAATGTCGTGAAATCGAGAAATATTATTGTCAAACAGAAACTATCCAATTTGTACGTCATCGAATCGGGCTTGACGCTTACGGATAAAATTCTTTTGGAAGGGGTTCAGACCGTGAAGGAAAATGATAAAATTGAGATGGAATTGCTACCTGCGAAGGAGGTGGTTGAGCATTTGCAGTTAATTAAACTATAATGTCAATATATACTGAGGGGTCTAACTATTTCTACGGGCGAATAAATTCGCTCGCTATTGATGCGTGATTCCCAATCAATAGCGGGTGAATTTATTCACCCAACCAGTAGATAATGCCATTTAAATTCATTCAAAGAAAAAATCATGTTTAATCAATTTATATCGAGACCAATACTATCTATTGTTATCTCGCTCATTATTGCATTGCTTGGGGCTTTGTCGTTAACGCAATTGCCAGTCACGCAGTTTCCGACAATCTCTCCGCCAAAAGTAAATATCTCCGCAGAGTACCCAGGTGCGAACGGCGAATTGATGATTAAGGCGGTGGTTATCCCATTGGAGCGTGCCATTAATGGTGTTCCGGGTATAAAATACGTTGCATCTGATGCGGGTAACGACGGTACGGCAACGATTCAGTGTGTATTTAACTTAGGCACTGACCCGAATATTGCGGCGGTGAACGTTCAGAATCGCGTTGCTGCCGTAATTAATAAACTACCGCCGATTGTAGTACGTGAAGGTGTGAAAATCACCCGTGAAGAATCTAATATGTTGATGTATCTTAATTTGTACAGCACTGACCCGAATTTGGATGAAAAGTTTTTATTCAATTTTGCAGACGTCAATTTGTTGTCTGAATTGAAGCAAGTCAATGGCGTGGGTGTTGCAGATATTTTGGGTAATCGAGAATTTGCCATGCGCATCTGGTTGAAACCCGATAGAATGTTGGCATACAAAGTGTCGGCAGAAGAAGTGATGAAATCCTTGGCGGAGCAAAGTTTGGAAGCGTCACCGGGTAGAGCGGGCGAAAGTTCGGGCAGAAAATCGCAGTCATTTGAGTACGTTTTGAAATACCCTGGACGATACAGCAATAAAGAAGGCTACGAAAACATCATCTTACGCTCAACGTCGGATGGACAGATTTTGCGCTTAAAAGACGTGGCAGACGTAGAATTTGGTAGCTCTTATTATGATTTGTATTCAAAATTGAATGGTAAAAAATCGGCTGCAATAACCATTAAGCAATCCTATGGTAGTAATGCGAGCGATGTTATCAAGAATGTGAAAGCCAAATTGGAAGAAATCAAAGCATCTTCTTTTCCTCCAGGCATGGATTATGAAATCAGTTATGACGTATCAAAATTTTTGGATGCTTCAATTGAAAAGGTTATTCACACCTTGATTGAAGCTTTTATTTTGGTGGGTTTGGTGGTGTTTCTCTTCTTGGGCGATTGGCGTTCTACCTTAATTCCTGCCATTGCCGTTCCCGTTTCCTTGATTGGAACGTTCTTTTTCATGCAATTTTTTGGCATTACGCTCAACTTGATTACGCTATTTGCCTTGGTTTTGGCGATTGGTATTGTCGTAGATAATGCGATTGTGGTCGTGGAAGCCGTTCATGCCAATATGGAATTACACAATGTCGAAGCACAAGAGGCTACGGAATTAGCGATGCACGAAATCAGTGGGGCTATCATCGCTATTACGCTTGTCATGGCGGCGGTATTTATTCCTGTTGCTTTTATGCAAGGTCCTGTGGGTATTTTTTATCGGCAGTTTTCAGTGACAATGGCAACTTCGATTATTTTATCGGGTGTAATTGCCTTGACTCTAACGCCCGCTCTATGTGCGGCTATGCTCAAAAATACGCATGGCGCAAAAAAGAGTAAAAACCCTATCAATCTCCTCATAAGTGGTTTCAACAACGGGTTCAATAAGGTGCTTGGACGCTATAAAAGTCTTTTGGCGGTGATTGTCAATCGGCGAGTCGTGACTGCTTTAGTTTTAGTGGGCTTCTGCGTCGGTACGTATTTTTTAAGCGATTCTGTTCCATCGGGTTTTATTCCTAATGAAGACCAAGGCGTTTTTTACGCAATTATTTTGACACCTCCTGGGTCAACTTTGGAAAGAACGGACGCCGTTAGTTCGCAAGTCCAAAAAATTGCCGAAGAGATTGAAGGTGTGGCTTCGGTATCCTCTTTGGCGGGTTATGAAATTTTGTCGGAAGGAACAGGTGCCAATGCGGGAACGTGTCTAATCAACCTCAAAAGTTGGGAAGACCGCAAACACTCCATGAAAGAAATCATGGACGAATTAGAAGAAAAAACCAAAGATATTAAAGGCGCGACCATCGAATTTTTCCCACCTCCTGCCGTCCCAGGCTACGGTGCTGCGGGTGGTTTTGAGTTGCGCGTTTTGGACAAAGGCGGTAGCGGTGATTACAAATTAATGGAAACCGTAACAAAGAATTTTGTCGAAGAATTGCGTAAAAGACCTGAATTAGCGTCCGTTTTCACGTTTTATAGCGCGAGTTTTCCGCAATATATGCTCAATGTGGACAATGACAAAGCCCAACAAAAAGGCATAACGATTGAAAATGCCATGACCACGCTCTCCACACTTGTGGGTAGTAACTACGAAACGAGTTTCATTAAATACGACAGACAGTACAAAGTAATGGTGCAGGCATTGCCCGAATACCGCGCTTTGCCCGAAGATATTTTAAAATTGTATTGCAAAAATGATAAAGATGAAATGGTACCTTTCTCCACGTTTATGACGATGGATAAAGTGTATGGATTGTCAGAAATTACGCGCCACAATATGTATAATGCCTCGGAAGTGAGTGGTGATGCCGCCGCAGGTTACAGTAGTGGTGCGGCGATTGATGCCATCAATGAAGTGGCAAAAGCCAAATTACCACGTGGTTTTGGTATTGACTGGGCGGGTATTTCTAAAGACCAAGTTGGACAAGGCAATCAAGCTTTGTATATCTTTCTCATCGTTTTAGCGTTCGTGTATTTGCTTTTGGCGGCGCAATATGAGAGTTTTATTTTGCCATTCCCAATCATTTTGTCATTGCCAACGGGGATTTTCGGTGCATTTATGATGCTCAAAATCATGGGCTTAGAAAACAATATTTACGCCCAGGTGTCAATGGTCATGCTCATTGGTTTGCTCGCTAAAAATGCCGTATTAATTGTCGAGTTTGCCGTGCAAAAGCACAAGGCAGGAGCGACCGTTTTGGAAGCGGCGATTGAAGGGGCTGCCGTGCGTTTGCGCCCGATTTTGATGACTTCTTTTGCCTTTATTGCGGGTTTGATTCCGTTGGTACGCGCAACGGGACCTGGGGCAATCGGTAACAAAACAATCGGTTCCGCTTCAGCTGGGGGTATGTTGATTGGGACAATTTTCGGGGTACTGCTCATTCCTGGTTTGTATTACATTTTTGGACGCATCTCCGAAAGACATCATCTCGTCGAAAAAGAAGAAGAAAAACCATTAACTGAAGAACTGTCGTGATTTTAATTAAAAAAGGACTTCTATACTGAGGGGTTCCTTTTTATAAAAATTTGATTCTAAAATGAAGATATTTAAAAGATATAAATACATAGCCAGTGTGGCATTGTGCATCCTTTACGCCAGTTGTAAACTGCCTGTACCCAGTCAAGTGCCGAATTTAAAACCCTCGCCTTCGGCTTATTCTAATTCGACAGACACGACTAATTCGGCAGATTTGAATTGGAAAGAGTTTTTTAATGACCCTAATCTGATCACGCTCATTGACACGGCAATCAAGAATAATATTGAGCTATTAATGACTTTGCAGGATATTAATATTGCTCAGAATCGAGTCCACTTTAGGGAAGGAGCGTTGAAGCCCATGGTCACAGCTGGCGGGGGAATAGGTATTGAAAAAGTAGGCACTTACACGTCACAAGGCGCAGGAGATGCCTCCGCCGAGATTACACCTGGACGCATCGTACCTGAACACCTCACTGATTTTGCTGGTGGATTAAGAGCAAGTTGGGAAATAGATATTTGGGGCAAATTGAAGAATGCAAAAAGCGCAGCATTAGCAAAATATCTTGCAAGTTTTGAAGGTAGAAACTTTGTCCGCACCAGTTTGGTTGCCGAAGTTGCACTTAGCTATTATGAGTTATTGGCTTTGGACAACCAGCTGGACATCATTCGAGAAAATATCAGATTGCAGCAAGCACAATTGGAAGTGGTGAAAGTACAAAAACAAGCAGCAGTCGTCACGGAGTTAGCTGTTAAGCAATTTGAAGCGCAAATACTGAATTCTCAAAGCATGGAATATGAGTTTTTGCAAGGTATTACCGAGATTGAGAATAAAATCAACTTCCTGTTGGGCAGATATCCGCAACCAATCGTGCGCAATAAAGCAACTTTAACAGAGCAAGTACCAAGTCTTATAAAAGCAGGTATCCCATCTCAATTATTGAGGAATCGCCCTGATATTCGACGCGCTGAAATGGAATTATTGTCAACGAATTGGGAGGTAAAAGTGGCACAATTGGAGTTTTATCCATCTTTGGGCATTTCGAGTACGTTCGGTCTTCAAGCCTTTAGACCAGGCTATTTGTACAAACTGCCCGAATCAATTGCTTACTCCTTGGTGAGCGAAATGGCGGGACCTATCATCAACAAAAATGCGATTATGGCTGAATTTAAAACGGCGAATGCTGTACAAATCCAAGCCATGTATGAGTATCAAAAAGCCATTTTAAATGGTTATCTTGAGGTATCGAATGAATTAACCCATATTGGTAACTTGGAAAAACGATATAGTTTTAAAGCCCAAGAAGTAGAAGTGCAGACAAAATCAATCAGCATTGCCAACGATTTATTCAAATCTGCCAGAGCCAACTATTTGGAAGTTTTGACGGCACAACGCGAAGCATTGGCTGCCAAATTGGAATTAATTGAAGTAAAACAACGCCAGTTTACGGCAGTAACGAATTTGTATAAAGCATTGGGTGGTGGTTGGAAATAAATGTTTTTGAATATACAATAAAACTATTATTGTAAGGAGCACATAAGTAAACTCCGTCAAGGATACTGAGGGAGGATAGAACGCTTAAAACAGAAAATCCAGAGTGCGAATTACATCAAAATCGCCCAAATTCATTCATTGCTGAAACCACTATTTCTTTCATTTTGCCTGAAACGAATAGTGCAAAATTGAGCATTCATGATGTGAATGGTAGAGTGATGTAAATCATTTATCAACTAATAAAAATTAGTGTTGACATAGACATAATCGTGTTTGTTCCAACGCCCTTGCTTATTGTAAGGGCGTTTTTTGTTTCTATCCTTTGACTATTTTTTTTGGGCAAGTAGAACTTGGACAAGGTATTTTTGACTTCTAAATCAATGAAAATATGTCCTATTATTGACTCGAACAATACACTACTAACATCAAGTCTATTGATATCCGCTATCAACATATCGACAGTTGGCAAAGAGATATTTTCAAAATAGAAGTACCCCAAAAAGGGTAAGGAGATGTTAAAATAGACGTCCGTTTATTTTAACAAAATAAGAAAGTTAAAAGAAAATAATAGCCCTGTTTTTAAGCCCCAAAGTATCGATACATGAGGCTATTAATGAAGCTAATTACGAAATTATAAATCCTTCATCAGAATAGATCTGAATAAAACTGAATAAAAAAGATTTCCTACTGCGTTTAGTTGTAAAATCTATGAGCAATTTAAAAGTTGGCCAAGAAGCTGGAGAAGCACAGAAACGACTGGAAACAGTGAGGGGTAAAAAAGTGCTGAGTACAAAAAGCTACCAAACACTCAAAGACGGCGACCCAAAGGCGTTGCTGTAATAATTAGCTGAATAAGCTCTTGAATAAGTTCTTGAATAAGCCAAATAATATTTTGTGATTTTTCATTCAAGTCATTTACGGCTGTGAATGACTGGAAATGAAGCGTAAATGACTGGAATAATGATTTTTCAAGATTTTGATTTTTACTGAAAAAGGGGTTAAAAAGGCTGTTTTTAACCCCTTTTTATTTTAGCCTGTTAGTTTTAGCCTTTTTTATAAAATTATATTTTGTGGTAGTCATTTCCAGTCATTCACGCCCGTTAATGACTGGAAATGCTTATTTAACCATAAAATAAGCCCTCTATACTGAGGGGTGAGTTCAATAGGAATAAGCAGTAGTGCGCTATCAGCAAAGCAGCAAAAACCCCTCAATAGCCTTTTTTGGCTAAAATAGCCCTTTTAAAACGCACATGCTGTTGGAAAGCCTAAAAACGATTTATCTCCCCGTAGGTCAAATTTTGACTGGATTCCTGATTTTGGAGTATTGACCAATGTTGGGTTTTACCCTACCCAATGCCTGTGGTGATTTGACCTCGTTCCCATATCCCACATTTATCCATTTTAGGCCCAAAAATACCCCAAAAATAGCAATGCAGTCATTTGGCGCAAATGACTGCGTTGCACTAAGCGCAAAATGCCGTGATTTGTCGAGAATTTGTCGAGGTTTACCGAGAATCTATCGAAGGCTCTGATACCCACTTTGAAACGGTTTTGTAACGATTTATAAAAAATGCAGTCATTTGGCGTAAATGACTGCATTGCAGGAGGCACAAAATAGGGTGATTTGTCGAGAATTTGTCGAGGTTTACCGAGAATCTGTCGAAGGTT
>JANPHO010000151.1:0-1947 GCA_031424515.1 Saprospiraceae bacterium | reverse complement strand
CACAGTTCCAAAGACTTGCGAACAGAGAAAAACGCCCGTTACATTTACCTCCAATGATTTTCTGAAAGCCTCAACGGGATAATTTTCAAAAGCCGACAAATGCGCTGCCATCGCTGGATTTTCAAACATATCATTGATAGCGGCATTATTGACGAGTATATCTATCGTTTTATACTTCTTTAAAATCTTCCGTTTGGCATCCTGTAAATTATTTTCATCCGTCACGTCAATGCTGATTCCGAAGTGCTTTTTACCCAATTTTTGAGCAAAATCCTTACAATTTTCTTTATTCATATCAGCAATTATCACATTTGCACCTGCCATTGCCAATGCTTCACAATGCTTTTTACCGATTAAACCCAATGCGCCCGTAACAATGGCTGTTTTATTTTTTAATGAAAATATTTTCATGATATTACCCTTGATGCCTATGGCTTCATCACGCAATTGCGTGACAGTATTTTACGCTTTTGCCAATGCTTTTTTAGCTGGTTTGATATTATAATCGGACACTTTTCTGAAAACAGCCTCAAGGGGTTCGCCTATTAAAAACGATTTTACATCATTGCTTTCAATGGCTTCTTTCACTATTGGCAACACTTCTGCATAGGCTTTTAGGGTATATTGAATATCCATGTGCGTATGGCTGTACATCATATTGTGAAAACCTGCCCACAGGATGCCCCGCTTTATCATTTCCTGCTGCATCAAGGCTTTCACCTCTAAACCATTCCCTGCTTCGGGCGTGAAAGTGACCATCGAGCGGCAATTATAGCCAATGCACTTTGTGTAGCGTTCCATGCCCAATTTTTCAACCAATTCGTTATACCCTTTTTTCAAAATACTGCCTTTTTCATCAAGATTTTTAGGCACTTTTTTATCTCTAAGTTCTTCAATTGTAGCTATACATGCCGCAAGCGATAAAGCCTCGCCGCCGAAAGTTGTATAGCTAAATACTTCTTTATTAAAAAGCTCCATGACATCAGCACGACCCGTCAAAAGAGCAATCGGCATACCATTAGCGCATGCTTTTGAGAACACGGCTAAATCTGCTTTTACATTAAAATACTCTTGTGCACCGCCCAAAGCAATACGGAAACCCGTCCACATTTCATCAAAAATCAAAAGTGTGCCGTTGTCTCGACAAGCTTCGGCTAGTTCTTTTAAAAAACCTTCTTTGGGTTGTTCAAAGATAAAAGGCTCTAAAATAACGGCTGCTACTGAGGGGTCAAGGGCTGCTTTGAGGCTTTCAATATCATTGTATTCAAAGGTATAAGTTAGATTTTGTACGTCCTCTGGGACACCTGCATTACGGCTTGTGATACCAATATACCAATCGTGCCAACCATGATAACCACAGCAAAATATCTTATCACGACCCGTAAAAGCCCGCGCTACACGCACCGCTGCCGAACACACATCAGCCCCTGTTTTGGAAATTTTAACAGCCTCAGCATTAGGTATAACATCACATATTAACTCCGATAGTTCCACCTCTAAAGGGTGCATGAGTGAAAATGTAATACCATCTTTTAATTGCTTTCGAATGGCTTTATTGACCTTTTTATCTGAATATCCCAATGATAAAGGCCCTATGGCTGCATTAAAATCAATATATTCGTTACCATCTACATCCCATACTCGACAACCTTCTCCCTTCACCAAATACTTAGGCGCAACACCTTTTGTGAATTGCCCCGGCCCCTTTGCGAGGGTTTGAGTGATGGGTTTTTGCACCTTCAAAGCCCGTTCATATAACTTATCAGATTTCTCAATTGAAGGGTATTTTTTGTTGAATTTGACTTTGTTAGGCATTTTTACTTGTTTAAAAATTATGTTATCTCTAATTTTAAATTTTCTAATTTTTCTTTGAGGGCGATACCCACCCCTTTATCAATCATATTCGGAATTTCCTTTTCCGCTGCTTCAATTTCCGCTAAAGCGGCT
>JANPHO010000150.1:0-5308 GCA_031424515.1 Saprospiraceae bacterium | reverse complement strand
GACTTTTCAAATCCTCAAATCTTCAAATAACCAAATCCTAAATAAAATTAAAACTGAATAGCACGTAAAGTAACAATATAACCCATTTCAGCTTTCTTTTCCCAAGCGATATTATTATCTGCTTTTTGGCTATCGAGTATTTTTTCTTCTTTAAAAACTAAGCCAATGTCTTTGGCGTATTTTTCAATTATTGAGCGTTTTTCATTCAAATTATTAGGCGTCTGGGCTTGAATAGTGAGCACGTCGGAGTACGTTTTATCGCCAATTTTTTCACTTTCTCCAAAAGACATGATTTGATATGTCCATTTTTTTGAAAAAGGTAAGATAGTTTCACCCGCCACAATGAATTTTACTGAGGGGTCGTTGTACACATTAGCGTTCCATGTTGTTCTCAGACCAAATACCAAAGGCAGTTTTATATATCTTAAATTTTGCTCATTTCTCAGCGCATATTGATTCGTCACAGCCATAGTATTTACTTGAGTAATCTCCCAATCTGTTGCTCCTTTTCGGCGGTGATACTGCTCTACTCTATAGTTTAAAATGCCCGTTAAATCCGTAAAAGTATCTTTCATAACTTCTCTAATTTGCCAGTAATTGGTATCAATAATCACCGTTTTATTGGGTTGTGGGTCATAAATGACCGAATCCACGTCATAAACAATGGTTTTATTGATAGAAAGTGGGAAATAATCCTTTCCAAGCGCGGCATAGCTACCCGTTTCGTTTTTACCACAATTGGTAAAAAAAAGGAGTAAATTCAGCAATCCAATATAAGTGATTAAGGGCTTTTTCATACGGTTTTTATTTAAAATCAAGCATGTAAAGGATATTGTGATATTGTGATATTGTGATATTGTGATATTGTGATATTGTGATATTGTGATATTGTGATATTGTGATATTGTGATAGTAAACTCAAAATAATGCGAATAATGGGTTAAAATTGCCATTAGGCAAGAAATATTGGTAGAAAAATAGTGAAAAATGGTTGGAATTGGCGTAGCCAAGATATATTGAATTCAATTCCGATTCTCGGAATCGACCTTGTAGGACTTTAATGGCGTTTTGTTATAAATTTCTACCAATATATCAGGTCTAACGACCTTAAATTCTATATTTTAACCCATTATTCGCATTATTTTGAGTTAAATATCTGAATATCATAATATCTGATTCTATTTAATTCAAATAACTGCCCATGATGATACCACCGCCGACTACATCATCACCATCATAGAAAACAGCCGATTGACCGGGAGCTACACCTTTAACGTTGGCGAAGAATTCAACTTTAAGCACCCCCTCAGTAAATTCATCGTTTTTGACCAATGCCAATGAACCGGGGTCATTGTATCGAATATGCGTCACTGCCTCAATGCCATTTTCAGGAATTTGAGCGTACTTTTGGAGGTTTATTTTACCCACCGACATGCCATTGCGCATTAATTCTCCCATTTCACCCAACACCACCGTATTGGATTCGGGTACAATCTTCGTCACAAACATCGGTTGCCCGAATGCCATACCCAAGCCCTTACGTTGCCCAATGGTGTAAAAAGGATAGCCTTCATGCTGACCTATAATTTCACCTTTTGTGTTCATGAAATTACCACCATTCACTTGCGCTTCCAATTCTGGAATTCTCCTTTTTAAAAAACCTCGGTAATCATTGTCAGGTACAAAGCAAATTTCGTAACTCTCCGCCTTTTTAGAAAACTCCTCATATCCCGCTTGAAAAACATAATCCCGTACCGCAGGTTTTTGCATATGCCCCAAAGGAAATTGTGTCCTTTGCAAACACTCCTGAGTTAAGCCCCAAAGCACATAGCTTTGGTCTTTTTTCAAATCCGCTGATTTGGTGATGTATCTACGACCATCACGCTCATTATTAATTGCATAATGCCCTGTGGCGATGAATTCACAATCCAAAGCATCTGCTCTTTTCAATAAAGCACTCCATTTTATATGCGTATTACACAGCACACAAGGATTAGGCGTTCGACCATTCAGATACTCATCTACGAAATTATCAATCACATAATCCCCAAATTCCTCCCTAATATCCACAATAAAATGGTGAAAACCCATTTTTACAGCCACCGCCCGAGCATCATTGATACTATCGAGGCTGCAACAGCCCGTTTCCTTTTTAGAACCACCGCTATTGGCATAATCCCACGTTTTCATCGTGATACCGACCACCTCATAACCTTCTTCATGGAGCATCATCGCAGCAGCAGTACTGTCAATACCACCGCTCATGGCTACTAATACTCTACCTTTTTTACTCATTTTTTGTATAAATAAAATTAAAATTAATCGAAAAATGACGCTTAATTTCTTCAAATTTAAGCATAAATACTTCGTCAAAAGTTTTAAAACAACTATTTTTTTAAAAAAAAAGTGCGTTTTTAATATTTTTAAAAAATAGAGTTAGAAAATCCTTTATCTAAAATACGAATATTATAAAATAATAATCATAAACAGAATGAATCCAGTAAGGTTTGCAAATCAACTTTAAATATATCAATCCATACATTTTATTTGATAAGCAGAATACGTTACTCAAAACCAATTATTATTCTGAAAAACGATGCAAAAATACGTATTAATACAATAAAATTTCGTATAAAACACCAGCAAATGTTCAAAATATTTGCATAGTAAAATAAATGATTGTAATTTAGCGTTCAATAACGGTAACATACTCAATTATAAAAAAACATACATTATGAGAAAATTGAACACTATATTAGTTGTTCTTATTAGCTTTATTGCTTGGACAGCATCGGCTGCTCAAGAGTTTGGCATAGCCTCGGTTTATTCTTCAAAATTTCAAGGAAGTAGAACCGCAAGCGGCGAAATCTTCAATCATAATCAACTCACTGCCGCTCATAAAAGACTACCTTTTGGTTCATTAGTAAAAATTACTCGTACAGATAATGGTAAATCAGTCATAGTTCGTATCAATGATAGAGGGCCATTTGTTAGTGAACGCGTAACGGATTTATCAAAAGCTGCCGGCGCAAAATTAGGAATAGGTAGCGACGATGAAGTACGCGTGAAAATCGAAGAATATACTGATGATAAAATACAAGAAGGAAAAAGTAGTTCGTCAATCAAACTGAATGGTACTACTCCCCTCAGTAGACAAGCGCCCAAACCAGTGCCAATGCCCGATCCAGTCGATTATATCGCCTCAAAGGGCATTGAAGAACGTTCTCTACCTCGTGAATATCGAACTGTACCCAATAAAAACGTTGTTGCTCAACCAGCAGCAATAAAAAAAAACTCTGTTGCAACCGCAGCCAGTTATAAAGGAGTTGAAAAAACCAAAGCAGGATTTGTCGCATTGAACATGAACAAACCCAATGCCTCGGCAGGTTTCGCCATCCAAGTAGCAGTGCTTGTTAATCATGAAAACATGGTTAAAAAAGTAGATAATTTGGATGATAATTTCAAAAACGTATTTGTCAGTATCGTAAAAGGTAAAACTGGCGACCCAAATTACAAGGTCATGATTGGTCCCTTTGAAAGCCAAACTTCCGCTGCAAGCTATTTGAAAATCGTCAAACGCAAAAACGTGGATGGTTTTGTAGTTAATTTAAAGAATACCAAGTAACAAAAATTGTTTTGTTGTATATCTCTAAGGGGGTTATTCGTATGCGAATGCACATGAATGTCCCCTTTTTTATTTTTTAAAAGTCAACTACTTGAAAATTAATTTGTTGAAAGAACTGTAAAAACTAATAAAGGCTCTAAATTTGGCTCTCCAAGTTTTAAGAAACTGGTTTTATCATTTAAACTGTTTTAAATAAAGAATATACCTATGGTTTCTAAGTT
This sequence comes from Saprospiraceae bacterium, assembly GCA_031424515.1. GTDB lineage: Bacteria > Bacteroidota > Bacteroidia > Chitinophagales > Saprospiraceae > JAAFJT01. The sequence continues at coordinate 1,462 of JANPHO010000150.1, read as the reverse complement.
GAAAAATCTAAACGCGTTCCGCGTATTTTCACTAATTTTCATTCTATTTTCTACATTTTCGCAATCGTGTTTAGTGATGGAAAATAAATATTCATCCGTTGCACCAGGCATTTGGAGAGCAGTTTTGCAACTCACTCCCAACACTGTTTCCCTCAATAAAAAAGGTGAACCGTTACCGGAAAAAATGAATATGAAATTTGAGGAATCTACTGAGGGGGAGTTACCTTTTTTATTTGAAGTGAAATATACGACTGATAAAGAGTTCACTATCAATGTAATCAATGGTGAAGAGCGGATTCCCGTTGCGCCCGAAGACATTAAAGTAGGTAGAAATAAAGAGACGGGAAAAGATACGATTTTAATTAATTTTCCGGTATTTGGTTCATACATCCGCGCCCTATATCGCGAGCGGGTCATGGAGGGTGAATGGGTTACACCGGCTAAAAGTTCTTCGATTCCATTTATTGCTCATTACGGTCAAGACCACCGTTTTACGACTTTAAAAAAGAAGCCTACTGCTGATTTGAGCGGAAAATGGGAATGTACTTTCGATTTGAACAGTGAAAAGCCTTATAAAGCAGTCGGAGAATTCAAGCAAAACGGCAATATACTGAGGGGTACCTTCCGCACAGAAACGGGTGACTATCGCTTTTTGGATGGTGAAGTTCAAGCCGATAAATTTTATCTTTCATGTTTTGATGGCTCCCATGCGTTTTTGTTTGAAGGGAGAATAAGACCAGATGGAGGCTTGGATGGTTTATTCAGGAGTGGTAAAACAGGACAGGAAGTTTGGTCTGCTAAGAAAAATGAAGCATTTGAGTTGCGTTCAGCAAACTCGATTACTACCTTAAAAAACAACGCCGAATCCGTCAATTTTAATTTTCCAAATGCGGACGGAAGGCAAATTTCATTAAAAAATTATGGTCAAAAAGTTAAAATTATCCAGATAATGGGAACTTGGTGTCCTAATTGTAGAGATGAAACTAACTTTTTGACGGAATACCTCAAACAAGCTAATAATGAAAAGTTGGCAGTTATTGCTCTTGCTTTTGAAAGAAATGCGGACATAGCAAAAACTCAAGTAGCTACTTACAAACAGAAAATGGTTGTTCCGTATGAAATTTTAATAGCAGGAACCACTACTGTAAAGGATGACGCAAGCAAAGCTTTGCCGTGGCTGAATCAAGTTATTGCTTATCCAACAATGGTCATTTTGGATAAAAATAATAAGGTAAGACAAATACATACTGGATTTGACGGACCCGCTACAAGCAAATACGGCGCGTTCAAAAATGAGTTCGATGAGTTAATAAAAAAACTGTTAACAGAATAAATATTTGAAAAGCCTGTTTTTTGATATTATATTTGTGTATCATTCATTTCAATAAAAAATCTAAATTAGTATTTTAGAAATGAATTAATCTGTTTTAAAAACTTTCAAATAATTGATTTTCAATTATTT
>JANPHO010000149.1:0-2318 GCA_031424515.1 Saprospiraceae bacterium | reverse complement strand
TGATTGCAATTTTGAATTTGCATAACTTCAATTTTGAAATTACATAGCTTTAACTTTGAAATTGCATAGCTTCAACTTTTAAATTGTATAAAAACGGCAGAATGGAATGGACTTTTATCCTAAAATAAATAGCCAATATTACTCCCATATTTCACCTTCAATAAATTTAAATTGCCCCTTATTTTTAAATGATTCAGGTTCGTGGCTAAGTTTGTGTACAATTTCTCGAATAACTACATTGTGCTTTTCTTTCATTGTTTGTACTTTTTTCTCTTCTTTAGAATACAGTTTAAGAGCGCCGCTGTAAAACGCAGCAGATGCATAGGCTTCTTGTTGAACAGATATTACTTGAGCTTGTAGTTCCTTAATTTGATCGTTTAAACCATCCACTTGTTGAGCTTTTTCTTTGAGGGCTTGAATCTCCTCGTTGAGTTTTTGATTTTCTTCTTTTTGACGAGTATTCTCATTGGCAACATCTTCAAGTTTATCTTCTATTCGGATTAAAAAAGATTTATTGTCTTCGATGACTTTAAGATGATTCCGATGGTGTATCTCTTTTAACTTTATGTCATCTTCTAAACGAAATTTTTTATTTTTAAGTGATTCAATTTCTTCCTCATATTTTGTATTCTCTTCTTCAACCTTACTGAGTTTATCACGCATTGCATCTAGTTCCAAAGTTAATCTTTGACTCTCATTGAAATAATCTTCATTCTTACTTTCTGCGTATCTCAGTTTAGTACTCAGGTCATTAATAAACGCTTCATGCCTTTGAAGTTTTTGTTCAGAATTAAAATTGAATATTTTATTGGTGATATAATCTGAAACGCTAAGCTCAGCTTCTTTAGCGAACCGCTTTACAATTAGAAAATCTTCTAAGGTGACTCTGGTTGACAGGACTTGATCTTTCATTTTTTAAGTATTTAAATGTTAAAAACATGCAATCGTATACGAAATTTTTATCCGTAAACGGCAAATATATTCAATGTATACGGTGTATACATTACCGTATACACATTTAACTCTGTATACGGCAGCGTATACGCTGTATACTTTAAAGTATACAACGTATACGCTTTTTCTTCAACAACGCACAAATAATAGTCCAATCAGTATTTAAAAAATAGAACAGATTTTAACAATCGAATTTTGGTGAGACTAAAAGTACCTTGTTTTAAAGGGAAACGAAACTCAAATATGAAAGTTTCAAAACTCTTAAAATTTTTTTTTATGCCTATTTTGTAGAATATTAATTCCTTAAATTACCCCGCAAACCAATGTACTCATCACTTTTTAAAAATCCACTATTAATATGTACACGTCCATTTATATCATTTCGTTACTTGCTTTAGCCATCGTAGCTATCATTATTTTAAGCACCCGTCAACGTTTTAACACATTTTTTACATTACTTATAGTAGCCACAGCAGTTGGTTTTGCAGCAGGATTCGAGGGAGAAAAAGTTATTTTATTATTAAAAAAAGGCATGGGTGCGACTCTTGAAAAGGTGGGATTACTCATTATTTTAGGCACTACTTTAGGACTTTTACTTGAAAAATCAAAAGCCACTCTCAGCCTTGCCAACTATATTTTATCAAAAACGGATGAAAAAAATACACCCGTAGTGGTGACATTTATGGGTTTTCTCATCGGTCTGCCTATCTTTTGTGATTCGGGTTTTATCGTTCTTATTGGTCTGGTGCTGTCATTGGCTTCTCGTATGAAAGGTAAGCAAGTGCTTTTAGTGAGTTGTTTAGCCGTTTCGTTATATGCTGTTCATTGTCTTGTGCCACCGCATCCCGGCATATCCGCCGCCGCAGGAATTTTAAAAGTGGACTTGGGTCAGGCAATGTTATTGGGCATAATCGTGTCCATCCCCACTACCCTCGCTGCCTACTTTTGGGTAAAATTCAGAAGCCAAGATATACCTGATTTTAACTTTAAAAATGAAAAAATAGCCTTTGATACTGAGCCTGCCTCGTCGTCAGACAGGGGGGTACTACCCTCTCCCATACTATCATTTTTACCCATTATTATACCCATCGCTCTTATTGCGACCAAGTCTATCGCTCTTTTAAATCCATCGTTTTTACACCCCTCAGTATTGACCCTTATAAAATTTATTGGGGAGCCCGTTTCAGCTTTAGGCGTTGGTATTTTATTGAGTTTATTTTTATTTAAAAAGATAGAAAAAGAAACCATCAACACTTAAGCCTGTAGTGGCGCGATTAGCCCACGACAGGGTTATGTTGAACGAAGCCTGTGAGCTGCTAAACATCCCCTATCTATGGGTTTTCAATATTTCTACTATTTTCTAT
>JANPHO010000148.1:0-25865 GCA_031424515.1 Saprospiraceae bacterium | reverse complement strand
TACGACCTCTAACGAGGTCGATAGCTTCCTTGCGGGTATTTTTACTACAATTCTTTGACCTCTAACGAGGTCAGTACAGTATTTTTTAAAGATGTGTGTAACGCACAGGTTTCAAACGGTGGCACGGATTTAAGGTAGATTTTAACTATTTTCACTAAAATTCTTCTGATTAATCCGTACCACCGCATTATAGCGGTGACACGGGTATTAAAGTGCCAAAGTAGAACTAATTCATTCCTCTTTAATGTTTTCCACTTTTTGAAATGGCAACATCATGTAAATTCATATCTATCATTGAGGAAAGCCTTATTCATTATGGTATTTTTCACCTTTTAAAATAGTAAAAGCCCGATACAATTGTTCTATAAAAAACAACCGAACCATTTGGTGTGAGAAAGTCAACTTTGAAAGCGACATTTTATAATTCGCTCGAGCATACACAGCTTCTGAGAACCCATATGCACCGCCAATCTGAAAAATGAGCCGTTTGGTGCCATCTATTTGTTTTTTTTCAATGAATTGAGAAAACTCCATCGATGTGCTCTGTTTTCCGTTTTCATCAAGCAAAATCAAAAAATCGTCTTTTTGTAATTTATTTAAAATTATCTCGCCTTCTTTCGTTTTTAAGGCTTCCATACTGAGGGGGGGATTTTTTACGTCCGCCAAAACTACCATTTCATACGCAACATAATGTTTCAACCGTTTTTCATAAACAGCAATCCCTTCTTTTAAATAATCAAAATCGGTTTTACCAATTACCCAAAATTCTATTTTCATAATTACTCATATTTATAACTTATTGATTATCATTGCTGATTATCGTTAATCTCTTTTAAAATTCGTTTTAGGAATCCTCATTTTACAAATAAGGTGCAATATCAACTTTTTTTTATTTTAAGATTTATTACTGAGGGGTATAAATTTTAACTCTTTTTTAAAAAGGAAACCCTCAAAAAATAGGTATATTTGCCCGATTAAAAAAAAATAGAAAGGATTATGACTATCAAATATTATGGACACTCTTGTTTTGGTATCACTTTAGGCGATACACATTTACTTTTCGACCCTTTCATTTCACCCAATGAATTGGCTAAAGATATAGACATTGACTCAATTCCTTGTGATTTTATGTTCATTTCGCATGGCCATGCTGACCACATAGCGGATGCCGAAGCCATTGCTAAAAGAACCAATTGCACCGTAGTAGCTGCTTATGAAGTCACGCAATGGTTGAGCAGCCAAAAAGGCGTAACAAATGTACACCCTATGAATACGGGTGGCTTAAAAGATTTTGATTTTGGCACTGTAAAATGCGTTGTAGCTCAGCACTCAAGCAGTTTTCCAGATGGCACTTATGCGGGTAATCCGTTGGGATTTGTCATTATGTCGGACGAGGGTAATTTCTATTTTTCAGGAGATACAGCCCTTACTTTGGATATGCAATTGATTCCCATGACTTGCCCACAGTTGGATTTTGCCATTTTCCCAATTGGCTCTAATTTCACCATGGACTATAATGATGCATTAATTGCTTCAGATTTTGTACACTGTACAACCGTCATCGGCTGCCATTATGATACTTTTGGATACATCATCATTGACCACGAAGAAGCTAAAAAGGCATTTGAAACGGAAGGAAAAGAGCTTATTTTACCTAAAATCGGTGGTGAATTGAGCTGGGGTTAATTTAAATATGGAAAATTTAGCAAGTAGTTTTAAGGAGTTAGGTTTGGTATTGGTGACCGTACCCGTTTATGCTATCCTGATTTTATTGGAACTTTTTTTAAGTAATCGCCAAGAGCGCACTACGCCCATGTATTCATGGAAAGACAGTGTCACTAATCTCTATCTCACACTCAGCCAAATGGCGGTGGATGTTGCGACAAGGTGGATTCCGACTTATTTGGCTTTTGAGTTTTGTTATCAATATCGCTTTTTTCAGATAAACAGCCCACTGTGGTACTGGTTTTGGTTGATTGTTTTACAAGATTTTTTCTTTTACTGGATTCATCGGACAGAACACTCCTCTCGTTTTTTTTGGGCGGTACACGCTACCCATCATTCGTCGGAGTATTTTAATTTATCGGTTGGTTTTAGGTCATCGGTTTTAGAGCCTGTTTATCGGTTTGTTTTTTATTTGCCTTTACCATTTTTAGGATTTGAAGCAAAAGACATCATGTTGTCGTTTTCAATTACTCAAATATATGGTCTTTTGGTGCATACTCAGTATATTCGCAAAATACCCATTTACGAATGGATATTTGTTACACCATCGCACCATAGAGTTCATCACGCCAGTAATACCCTTTATTTGGATAGAAACATGGGTATGTTTCTGATAATTTGGGATAGACTATTCGGCACATTTCAAGAGGAAAAAGAAGATATTGAAATACATTATGGCTTGGTGAGTAAAAAAGATTTGAGTGGACCAATAAAAGTTATTTTCCACGAATTTAAAGATATTTGGTTGGATTTTTTTAAAAAACATAAAAATCAACCCCTCAGTATTCGACTGAAATATGTGTTCGCTCCGCCCGGTTGGAGCCACGATGGTAGCACCAAAACCTCGGAACAACTAAGAGCTGAAAGTAAAACAGAAGCACAATTTCATAGTTAAATTTAAAGCGAAACTGGAGTTTCGCGCTACAATAAAAAATGGGTAAAATAATCGCAATTGCCAACCAAAAAGGAGGCGTCGGGAAAACCACAACTGCCATAAATCTCGCAGCATGCTTAGCTATTTTAGAGAAAAAAGTATTGCTTGTGGACAGCGACCCGCAAGCCAATGCCTCAAGTGGCGTCAATGTCTTTGCTGATGACGAAACCTATACGCTCTATGACTGTATGGTGAACGATGCAAATCCGCACGACGCCATCCATGAGACGGATACACCCAATTTGTCGATTATACCCTCCAGTATTGACCTCGTTGGAGCTGATTTGGAGTTGATAAATAGAGAAAAACGAGAATATGTTTTAAAAAATATTCTCTCAAAAATCAAAGACGAATATGATTATATCATCATTGACTGTTTGCCGTCTCTTGGCTTAGTGACTGTCAACGCCTTGGTTGCCGCTGATTCAGTTTTGATTCCCGTGCAATGCGAAATCTTCTCTTTGGAAGGGCTTACAAAATTGAAAAACACCATCAATTTGGTTAAAAAAGCCCTAAATCCTGCCCTTGAAATTGAAGGTTTGGTACTCTCCATGTACGACCCTCGTTTGCGTTTGGCGAATATCGTGGTTGACCAAGTTAGAACACATTCAAAGGATTATGTTTTCAATACCATCATCCACAGAAGTGCTCGATTGGCAGAAGCCCCGAATGTGCATAAACCCGTCATTGCTTACGATGCCACATCAAAAGGTTCAGTCAATTTCCTTAATTTATGCAAAGAGTTTTTAATTAGAAATAAGGATACCGTACAGCGTAGTACTGTGGTATAAACTCTAACTTATTGATTTGCAAATCCTTACAACATTCCAAAAGTTAAAAACTTTTGGAATGTTTAGGTAAAAATTCAGAGCAAACCCACCAATACACTAATTTCAAAAGAATAAAACATATTGACAATTGTCCAATAAAAGTTATGTCGAAAGTTAAAAAAACGGATTTAGGAAAAGGAATAGCTGCACTGCTCGGCAGCATTGAGGAAGAAGTGAACCAAGGACCCGAAGCGGTCAAAGAAGTGGTGCGTGAATTGTCACACTCGGTAGCGATGATTCCAGTGGAACAAGTTGAGGTGAATCCATGGCAACCTCGCTACGAATTTGATGAAAATGCGCTACAAGAGTTGAGTGAATCCATAAAAGTGCACGGCGTTATTCAGCCCATCACTTTGCGCCGAATGAGCAGCAATCAGTATCAATTGATTTCGGGCGAAAGACGTCTAAGGGCTTCAAAATTAGCGGGCTTGACTGAAGTACCTGCTTACGTGCGCATTGCCAACGACCAAGAAATGCTCGAAATGGCATTGGTTGAAAATATTCAGCGTGAAGACCTCAACCCCGTAGAAGTTGCCATAACGTATCAACGATTGATAGATGAATGTGCCTTAACTCACGAAAAACTCAGTGAACGCGTTGCTAAAAATCGTTCAACTGTTACGAATATGCTCCGTTTACTGAAATTACCGCCTGAAATCCAACAAGCGATAAAAGAAAAAAAGGTAACCACAGGCCACGCCAAGGTCTTAGTTGGTGTAGATGATATTGCCTTGCAATTGATGTTGTTTAAAAAAGTAGTGAATGACCGCCTTTCAGTGCGTGAAATAGAGGACATAGCCCGCAGCTACTCGGAAGCCCGCATGAAGAAAAAAGCCAAAGCTACCCCCTCAGTATCCGATGTATACAAGCCCGTCCAAGATGGATTAAGTGCATTTTTCGGCTCAAAAGTAGCTTTAAAACGCAAGCCTAACGGTAACGGTCAAATAATAGTAAGTTTTAAAAACGATGACGACCTTAATCGCATCATGGATTTAATTGAAGAAAAATAATGTGTGATGAGTCATAAGTGATGGGTGATGAGTCATAAGTTATTTATAATCAAGCATTTATAACTTATCACCCATCACTTATCACCCATCATTCATCACCCATCATTCATCACCAATCACCTATGACTCATCTCTCATTATTTAAAACACGAACTACTAAAAATAATCGTTATGATAAAATGAAAAGATTGATTCTTCTGCTGAATATATTTTTCCTATTTTTAATCAATGTGAACGCTCAAAAGATTGATTCTTTGAAGGTCGATTCGTTAAAAATTGGGCAAAAAGACTCTATTTCCCCTAAAAAAGCGAAATTTATACCTGTTCCTAAAAAAGCCCTTTTGTATTCCATCATCCCTGGTGGAGGGCAGATTTACAATAGAAAATATTGGTATATAAAATTGCCAATTGTATATGGTGCATTAGCAACTGGAGTTTATTTTATTCAGTACAACGGCAGTTATTATCGTTATTTTAAAGATAATTACTACAGAAAAGTGAATGGTCAACCTTTAGATAAAAGTAAGGTGCCAAATATTGACCGAGTCACGCAGGATGTTTTAAAAAACTATCGAGATAGCTATTTCAAAACATACCAACAAACCTTTGCGGGTGTCGCAATTGGTTACATACTTGTAGCTGCTGAAGCCTTCACCTCAGCCCATTTAATGAATTTCGATGTTAATCCCGATTTAAGTTTTCGCGTGAAACCATCTTTTGAAATCCTTCCTATTGGTAACGCCAATGCTTTGGGATTGGGCATTCAATTAAAGTTTTAAAACCTTACGCTTTCACGTACGCTACTCCCCCCAATAACCAATAACTAATAACCTTAAAATGTAACTTTAAAAAAAATTTAAGTCAAAATAGGCATCAAATCACGGGTTTTATTCGTTTTTCATTATAAAATTAAAATCTTCAATAAAATGAGAAAAATAGTTCTAATCATTTCAAGTATTGTATTATTGGGTTTTAATGTAGTAGCACAGGATTCTACTCAACCCAAAGAAAAGGAATTTCCAAGCATGATGGAAAGCATGAAGGAAATGCAAAAACAGATGATGAAACTCTTTGGCGGCGGCGGCAAGGATTCATTGTCAAAAGGCTTTTCATTTGACTTTGGTGGGGATGGCTCTGATTTCATGAAAATGGATACTTCCATGTCAAAATCTTTCGGTTTCATGTTCGACGGAAAAAATTTCAAGTCTCTGACGCCCAATACTGAGGGGGGTAACATGAACGACATAATGAAGCAGTTGGAAGAAAAAATGCAGAAAATGATGCCTGATATGGGTAAAAACTTTGACATGATGGATATGCTCAAAGGCTTCGGCAACATGTTCGGCGATGATGTGGATTCAATGCCCAAAGTAGTTCCAAAAGATAAAAAACGCTTAGGTGAGGATGAGCCTAAAGAGAAAAAATATAAAACTGAAAAGCTTTAGTAAAAACAAAAAGCGGTGAATGTTAAAATTCATCGCTTTTTTTATCCATTAAATTATCTATAAATGCGTCTCAATGAGTAGAATAATAGCATTATTTGAAAGTGCTTCAAATTCAACCTTCTCAACATCTTGAAAACTAAGACAATCACGCACATGTAATAGTCTATTCTGAACCTCAAAAACGCCTTCAATGATAAAAATCAATATACCCGAATTTCTTCTTTTTACCTTATAGGTTCCTTCTTCCCTACCCTCATATTTGCCTATAAAACCATCGTTTTTGTTCAAAAATAATGGTAATAAATGATTTCGTCGATTAATATCAAATGCGGCTTTTTCAAACCTATTTTCAATAGGCGTGTCACTATCCTGTAACCATATTTCAAGGTAATTGACTAATTCTTCTTTTTCAAAAGGATTGGAAACTTCAAATTGTCCTCCCTCAGTAATTGAAGCTCGAAGTACTTCACCCGCTTCTATGAAAGTACGTCCATTGTTTCCAAAATTAAATTCAATACCGCCTACTAAAGGGATTAACATCAATTGCGTTGGCTTTTCCGCTTTCATTTTAATTGAATGGCCACCCCTCAGTGTATTATCATTGAAAACTTGAATACACCCGAAAGGCTGTCTATTTTCACTAAAATACCCCCCAAAATTCAAGGTGTGGAAACTCCTGTACCAATCCGAATGAATGGTACAACCTCTATGTTCAGCTAAGTATATATTGGCACAAGTTTGAGTCATTTATATTTCCATTTTGATGAAAATAGTGGGTTTTAAGCTTATTTAAAAACTAAAAACCCACTATTTAATTTATGCACTCACCACCACAGTATGGTTTAAAGTATAGCCCTCTGCTACACTTCCAGTAACGGTTGCTAATTCAGTTGCTATAGAATCACTAAAAACATTATCCGAAGCATTCGATGTGTCCTGCTTTCCTCTTGTATAAAAAGCCGTTGCGGTGGTATATACCGTATCACAAATCGGCGTTGGAAAAGCAATTTGAGTCACTAATAAGCTCTTTCCACTTGCATTATATACGTGCACATGGATATGTGGCGCTCTACCCGAATACCAGCCAGGGAAAATAGAACTAAAACCCACTACACCATCTGCATCCGTCACTTGACGCCCTCTCAGAAAATGATAAGCTTGCATGTTTACAGATTGCATACCTGTACCACCATATTCGGAGTAATAACCATCTTTATCACAATGCCAAATATCCACCATTGCACCAGTTAGAGCTGAGCAGCTATTATTTTTATCCTGAATTGTGATTTTGATAGATAATGGCGTTCCTGTCCTATCACTTTTAATATCTACCATTTGGAGTGTAGTAGGGCTTTTCGTAGGAAATGGCCCCTCAGTTTCAGAAGGTGATAAAGTGCAACTGCCTGAAGTAGAAGAAGTGCCAACCGATTCCTTTTTACATGAGGCAACCAATGGTGCAATAGCTGCCAGCCCCAAAGCTGCGAAACCTTTTTTTATAAACTCTTTTCTTTCCATAATTTAAAAATGGTTTAGATTGTTGATTGAAATAATTAGGTTGAAGTTTGCCATTTAATCCATTATAAATCCGAAAATATTATCAAGTAACCTGATAATTATTGTTTCATACTACTCAATACATCTGTCAAATAAATTTGGTTGTCTAATCATAAAAAAATAGTTTTTTTCACTCAATACCCCTCAGTATTGAGCATTAAAAACTATTTTTACAGCAAAAAAAAACACATTATGAGCCAAGTAAAAATTGAAGCAAGTTGGAAAGTTGAGTTAGCCAATGAGTTTGAAAAGCCCTATTTTCAAGCGCTCACTCAGTTTCTTAAAAATGAAAAAGCGGCGGGTAAAATCATTTATCCACCAGGCAGTCAGATTTTCAATGCTTTTGAAAAAACCCCTTTCAAAAACGTGAAAGTAGTCATACTTGGTCAAGACCCTTACCACAATCCTGGCGAGGCAATGGGCTTATCGTTTTCTGTTCCTAAAGGAATTCGGACGCCTCCATCACTTCAAAATATTTATAAAGAAATTCAATCCGATTTAGGCTTACCCACCCCTACGCACGGTGAATTAACAAGTTGGGCTGAACAAGGCGTTTTTTTGCTCAATACTATGCTTACCGTACGACAAGGTGACGCTGGTTCGCATCAAAAAATTGGTTGGCAATTTTTCACAGATGCTGTCATCAAGAGACTTTCTGAGGATGGAGAAAATATCGTATTTATGCTTTGGGGCAATTTTGCCAAGAAAAAAAAGGAAATAATTGATACCTCCAAGCATTTAGTATTGGAAGCGGCACACCCCTCGCCTTTGGCAGGCGGTGCATTCTTTGGCTGTAAACATTTTTCAAAAGCTAATCAATACCTTAATGAGCACGGTAAAACAGAGATTAATTGGGCAATAGTTTAATAGGAATTTGAAAAATGAATAAAAAATGAATAAAAAATGAATAATACGAATTGGTTAATCACTGCTTCGATTTTAGCAGCCATAGCAGTTGCAGCTGGAGCATTCGGAGCACATGGCTTAAAAAAATTAGTCGAACCCCAATACGTGGACACTTTTAAAACAGGTGCTCAATACCAGTTTTATCATGCATTAGCCATTGGTTTTGCTTCTCTAATATCCCAATTTGTGGATAATGTGTGGATAAAACGGGCAAATCAAGCTTTTTTGATTGGTATTATACTATTTTCAGGTTCATTGTATGTTTTAGTTGCCTCAAAAGTGGTCAGTACTGAGGGGGTCAGCTGGTTTGGAGCTATTACACCCTTGGGAGGTGTTTTCTTTATATTGGGTTGGCTTTCATTGGTAAAAGGATTAAAAGTGAAGTGACCAATATCATAGGTTAAAAATTAAATAAGGTCTTTCATTTTTAAAAAACTTGTATTACCTTGCCATTGCATAAAAATATTTTTTTTAATTAATAAGTTAAACCTTATGATGAAACAAATGAAGTTTACTTTTTTACTCGTTTTGGTTGGAACATTTATGTTGACACAACCTGTTTTCGGTATGATTGAGCCAAGAGGTACTTCTTTACCCTCGGCTTCTACTGAAAAAAAACAAATGAATGTAGAGACATTCATCAATCTCACTCCTGCTAAGTACCAAGAATTGACAGGTCAAAAACTCGGATGGGCAAAGAAAATCCAGTTAAAAATGGCTCAAAAACTTTTGAAAGGTAAAAAAGCTGGAAATGCGGATATTTCAAAAGGGCTCTATGTAGTATTAGCTATTATCGGATTCGGCTGGTTAGCAATGGGTCTTTTGGATGATTGGAGTGGCAGCGATTGGATTATTGCGCTTGTATTGTACTTCTTATTTTGGTTACCAGGACTTATTTATTCTTTAATTAAAATGAAAAAGTACTATTAATTTAATTCTTTAAAAATTTTAAATAAAAAATCCATCTCAAATATCATTTTGAGATGGATTTCTTTTTTTAAGCGGTAGTTTATCCTATAGTGGCTAATTGCTCTTCAATTTCTATATCCTCTTTCCTCTTCCTATTGCGGTACCAAACAAAAGCAATACCACCCACTAAAAGATACGGTGTGACAAGCAGATATAAAATACCAGTATTCATACCTTTACCTTGAGTACCTCCATTTTTATAATTACTCTCCAAAGTAATTCTACACATTGGACATTGAGCCGATGTTTCTGATACTTGAATTAAACTAAGTAAAAATACAAGGGATATACCCCTCAGTATAAAAGAGAATTTTGATTTCATTTTTCAATATTTTACACAAAATTAAACCTAATTTCAATCTTTCACAAACGTTTATTAATTATTTAGACAAGGTCTAAGCATTAAATATACCACAGGACCTGTTATTGAAACGTATAACCATACCCAATATACCCAACGCGACATGGCTTTATGCTTTTCGACTTGCATTGTAAAACCCCTAATATACGTAAATAAAATAAAAGGAAAACTAACCGCTGCTAATACTACGTGTGTCACTAACAAAATAAAATAGACGGTACGTATTGTACCCTCTCCACAATATTTAACTTCGGGAGTAGTAAGATGATAAACAACGTACATCAAAAGAAATAAAAATGAAAGCACTAAAGCAGTTGTGACCATTTTTTTATGTTGAGCAACTTTCTTCTGGCGTATAAAGTAAAGACCCAAAAGTAAAAAAACGGCTGCTAATGCGTTGGTTAAAGAATAGATAGCTGGTAAAAAAGAGAAGTCAATCCCAAAGTCAAGCCGTGGTATTTCACGCATCACTGCTACTAATCCTACTACTGCAATAGATACTACAACTGCAATTTTATTAAGTTTCTTAGCTAAAACTATGTTTTCCATAAAATTTTTAAATGACTTTAGATTTACAATTTTTTCTGCTCTTTCTTTTCAACGTCTTTTTTTCTCTTAATTGGCATTACTGAGATATGCTCAACCAGCAATCTTCTATCTTCATTTTTTCTAATATCATAAAACCGCCTAATAACTCCAGTCGTGTCTACCAAAGATATATTATAATCATTAGGGATTTTCATCTGAATTGCCAAATCATTCCCCCCTCTCAGTAGATGCCAAATTTCCTTGTCTTTACTGTTTAATTGATTCACAAAATTATGGTAATAGGCGGAATCATTATTGGTATCAAATGTAAGAAATTGTAAATTGTCCACTTCCTCTCTGAATTGCTCCGTTTTTACAATTGGTTTTAAAGTATTAATCAACTCCTCCCGATTAGCTGATGAGGTAAATGAAACTACCAAAACCTTTCCCTTCACCGTATTAGCGGAAACAGTATCATTGTTCCAACCGACTGTATTAAAATCCCCAAGCTTTCCCAGATTATTTTTTATGTCGCTATAAAATGCCTTTCCTGATTTAGCACCATATACGTTTACTAAAAATGAAATTGCGGGTAAACCAACCACTACACCTACTAATAAAGCGGTCTGAATTTTGCGCCATTTAATTTGACGTGGAGTCTCATTATTCATTGTACTTTTTTAAAACTAAAACAATAAAATAGGAAGAATGTTGAAGGATTGGAACAAAAAAAGAGGCGGAACAAATTGTACCGCCTCTTTTTTATTTTAATTAGTTTGATTCGGCTGAATCTGTTTGGTATCCGACATACCTATTGGTTTGGTAGTTGGTTTGACTACTATTTCATTTTTCTTTAAAATCTGCTCTCTTCTTGCACCCCAAGAACTGCCTTCTTGAAAAAATGCTATAATTGCCCACACGAGCAATAAACATGGAAGTATGACGCTCATTGCCAAGCCTTTTACCTCGTGAGCCATGTGCATAAAATGATATACAATGAAATAAGCTTTGTACAAACTGAATCCAATCATGACTGGATACATTAACCATTTTGGTAAATGAAACCCTTCAATTATATGCCCATTTCCTAACAGAGCAATTGCTACTTCTATCAAAGTGATTGCAGCTAAAAGCCCCAAGCCTCTTTTTACTACTGCTATACCTTCTTCGTAACTAACCATTTTAATACTATTTTTTATATTTAAAAGTAATATTTTTCGTTGAGATATTCACCTATTACTATTAAGCTGAATATAGTTCATACCATATACTGAGGGGTATAACTATAAAAGATAGAATACCAAGAATACGAATACCCATACTAAATCTACAAAGTGCCAGTAAAGACCAATTTTTTCAACCATTTCATAGTGGTTACCACGACGGTGGTATAATCCACTGGCTGCATTCACCATGATAATTAACAGGAAAGCTACCCCTGACAATACGTGGAAACCATGGAAGCCCGTTATGAAGAAGAATAAAGCTCCAAAAGCCGTAGGCCCGAATTCCAATTTAGGATTTTCTTGACCTGCTGGAGTCTCAACTACTTTACCGTCAATAATTGGCTTGTATTCACGTTTTACAAACTGTAAGACACCTTCTTTATTATATACTTTCTCTCCAGTTGTATGATCTGTTTCCGCGTGCATGATATAGCCTTTACCTTTTTGGAACTTTTCAGGCTCTACACCTTTGGTATAAGGCTCACCATGCTCATCCATTAGGTATACACCGTCAGTTTCGTGACGGCCGAAAGGATTCCTCGTTACAGATACATTTTCTCCTTGAATCAAAGTTGTCCATTCCCAAGCTTGGCTACCTAAGAAAACTGCGCCACCAATGATTGTCCAGAGCATCCATTTCACAACGCCTGATTTATTGCCTTCATGACCCTCTTGTACAGCCCTTACCATAGTAACGGAGCTTAAAATCAAGACGAAAGTCATGAAAGTTACAAAAATGAGCGGCGCATGTCCTGAATAAAAAGGTACTGATTGAAATACAAAATCAGGTACTGGCCAAGTAGGCATACTGAAGCGTAAAGTTCCGTATGCAATCAAAAAGCCTGCAAAAGTAAACGCATCCGAAACTAAGAAATACCACATCATCAGCTTACCATAGCTGGCTTTGAAAGGCTCTTTCCCACCTTCCCAAAGTTCTTGTGAAGATTCTTCACCGTGACCGTGATGCAAGTCCTTTTCTACTGTCAAATCTGAAGCCATTATAAATTAGTTATTTTTTAACTATGTTTAAAGTTTAATTTTCAATTAAAGGGTAGTATTTTAACTTTGTAATAGAAGGAATCCTAATAAATAGATCCACAATAAATCTACAAAATGCCAATACGTAAGAGATAATTCAAATCTTAATTTTCTTTTAGCGGTTGGCTTAAATTTCAAAGCAAAAGCATGTGTCAATGCCACTGCTAAGACACCAATACCTCCCAGAACATGAGCAGCATGAAAAGAAGTGAAAACAAATACGAAATCCCCAGAAGGATTTGTTCTCAAAGGAACACCAATTTCTTTCATTGCTAACCAGCCAGTGTATTGTAAACAAACAAAAGCGATACCTAACAAAGCGGTTAAAACCAACAATATTTTATAAGGCTTTTCTTGTTCCTTTTTAAAAGCTGAATATGATGCCTGCATAGTTAGACTACTCAGTAATATAACAAATGTACTTGCGAAAAAGACGTTTGGAAGTTTGAACTCTAACCAATTTCCCGCCGCTTGTCTGACCACATAAGCACTTGTCCAAGCAGCAAACATCATAGTGATACTACCGCAACCCAACCATAGAGCAAATTTCCAAGGATGAATTTTATTTCTTTTATTTTCAAAAGTTGCTTCCATTGTCTAATATTTTAGATACCCCTCAGTATTCCACAATAGGAATTACATTTTATCAAAAAACAAGCCTACAAGGGCTAAAGGTAAATAAGCAATTGCGTAAAACATTTGAGCCAAAGCTGCTTTTCTATCACATTGCTTATAAAATCTCCACGCGAAATATGCGAAAACAAGAGCCAAAACTGTCAAGTAAATTGCAGAAATTACCCCTGTTACCCCCATGTAGAAAGGCACCCAACTGATTGGAATCAATAATAGAGAATAAATTATTGACTGTTTGCCTGTATTACTATCTTTTTCACCATCTTTTGAAGGCAATAACTTAAACCCCGCTTTTTTGTAATCTTCATCTGCTAACCAAGCAATAGCCCAAAAATGAGGGAATTGCCAAATAAATTGTAAAGCAAACAAAGTCAATGCCAAAGCAGTTAGTTTGCCATCTTGCGCCGCTGTACATCCAATTACCATGGGCAATGCACCCGGAAAAGCACCAACAGTTACACAGATATTAGATACCCTTTTTAGCGGTGTGTAAACAAAGGCGTAAGAAATCAACGAAATCATTCCTAAAAATGCTGTAAAAGGATTGAATGAAGCTAAAAGTGAAACACCTAAAAAGCACATAACACCAGATACAATTGTTGCCTCTGACACACCCATTCTTCCAGCAGCAATAGGTCTATTTTCAGTTCTTTTCATCAAGCGATCATACTTTATTTCTAAAATTTGATTTAATCCACTTGCAGAACCTGAAGTTAAAAGTCCACCTAAAAACAATATCGCAATTTGACCGAGTTCTATTTTCCCTTCAAGAGCTATCATGTAAGCCATAACTGCTGAAAATACAACGGTTAATGATAGCTTGAACTTCATCAAAATCCCATAATCTTTTATTTTTTCTAAAACAAAGGTTATGGGATTTGACTTTGCAGTATTTATTAAAGACACGTTGACGTTATTTTAATATTTATCTGAATACCATTTTCTTTTAAATCACACTGAGTAATTAATGATCTCCTGCAGATTCACCCTCTTTCATTGGCTCAATTTGAGGAATGAATTCTACACCGTCTTTACCATAATCATATGCCCAACGGTGCACAACTGGGAGTTTATCGCCCCAGTTACCATGTCCTGGTTGAATATCTGTAGTCCACTCTAAGCTATTTGACTGCCAAGGGTTCTTATCAGTAACTTTTTTACCTTTCCAAATACTCCAGAAGAAGTTAACTACGAAAAGTACTTGAAGAGAGAAAACAACGATGGCAGCTGTAGTGATAAACTTATTAGTATCAGCGAAACCTTTGAATGCATCAAATGTCTCAAAGCTATAATAGCGGCGTGGAACGCCTGCTAAGCCCATATAGTGCATCGGCCAAAATATAGCGTAAGCACCTACTAAAGTACCCCAAAAGTGTATTTTACCTAAAGTTTCATTCATGAAGCGACCATACATTTTAGGGAACCAGTTATAAATACCTGCGAACATTCCGAAGAATGCTGCAATACCCATAACAATATGGAAATGCGCCACAATGAAATATGTATCGTGCATTGGAATATCAATAGCTGAGTTGCCTAAGAATATACCAGTTAAACCACCTGAAATGAACATTGAGACGAAACCAATTGCAAACAACATTGCGGATGTAAATCTTACATTACCGCCATACAGTGTTGCAATCCAGTTAAATACCTTTACCGCAGAAGGTACTGCAATAATCAATGTAAATAATACGAAAAAGTTTGAAATGAATGGGTTTACACCTGACATGAACATGTGATGCGCCCAAACTATAAACGATAAAAATGCAATTGCTAAGATAGAATATACCATTGCTCTGTAACCAAAAATCGGCTTACGAGCATGTACAGAAAGTACTTCAGAAACAATACCCATCGCAGGTAAAATAATGATATATACCTCTGGGTGACCTAAAAACCAAAATAAATGCTGATATAGTACAGGTGTTCCACCCACGTGATCAAGTGCCTTTCCACCGATAAAAATATCACTTAAATAGAAACTTGTTCCTAACCCTCTATCGAACATCATCAAGAAAAATGCAGATGCCAATACTGGGAAAGATAATAAGCCGATAACCGCCGTTATGAAAAATGCCCACATCGTCAATGGCATACGCCACATAGTCATACCTTGAGTACGTAGATTAAGAATAGTTGTGATATAGTTAATACCACCTAATAACACGGAAACTACAAATAATACAAGGCTCACTACCCACAAAGTCATACCTGCGCCAGAGCCTTCAGAGGCTTGAGGCAATGCTGATAAAGGTGGGTATGCAGTCCAACCCCCTGAGAATGGACCTGTACTCAAAAATAATGAGTAGAACATAACTATACTGGACAAGAAGAAGAACCAGTAAGATAACATATTCAAAAAGCCTGAAGCCATATCTCTCGCTCCAACTTGCAATGGGATAAGCAAGTTCGAGAAAGTACCTGACAAACCAGCTGTTAATACAAAGAATACGATAATTGTACCGTGCATTGTTACCAAGGCATAATAAAACTCCGTATCAAGTTTACCGATTCCTGTTTCAGCACTTACAACTATCCATTTACCAAGTAATGGACGTAACCAAGCCAAATCCGCTTCTGGAAAACCCAATTGCAAACGAAAGACAATTGACATCGCTGCACCAATCAACGCCCAAATCATCCCCGTAATTAGGAATTGCTTTGAAATCATCTTATGGTCAGTACTAAATACGTAATGTGAAATGAAATTAGACTGATACTTGTCGCCATGATGATGATCATGAAAACCATCATTCCAACCTGTTTCTTCAATCATTACCTCAGGATCCTGATACGTTAAATTTTCCATTTTAAAAAATATTTTTTTATTTAAATCCGATTCCAATATAGGACTTCAGTTTTATTTTTCTTTATCAGAAGGATAATATTTTAATATTGGGTGCCTGAATAATCAGGATAATATTCTATTTAATTTACTTAGATAATACTTTCAACTCCGTTCTCCTATTTGTTAATCTACCACTCGGAGTCGAATTATCAGCAATTGGTTTTGTATCACTGTAGCCGACACCAGTCATCCTCTTCGCATCAATACCTTTACTTACTAAATAAGCAACAACAGCTTTAGCCCTTGCTTCGGATAATGATTTGTTTTTAGCCGGATCACCTACATTATCTGTATGTCCATCAACTTCAATTGTCATTTTTGGATCCTTAGTCATTGCTGCAACAGCTATATCTAATTCACTCGATGACTCAGGTGTCAGTGTTGCTGAACCAGTAACAAAATTAACGTGTTTAAGGTTTAAAACTTCACCTACTTGAGCACTTTCTACCGCTGCCGCTGAAAATTCAACTGGTACTTTTACTTCGCTTGTTTTAGCTTCACCTTTATACCAAGTATATTTACCTGGCTCAACCTTATCTTTTATATTTGTTTCAAATGCACTCTTTTGAGTTTCTAACCATTTTTGATATTCCTCATCGGATACGATTTTAACCAATTTCCTCATTGAAAAGTGACCCGTTCCACAAAGTTCAGCACAAGCCAACTCATAGTTAAACACTTCCCATTTTTTAGGACCATTAGGCTCTGCTGGATCCGCTGGTACATTATATTCTGGATATTTTTTTAACTCCATTCTATACTCCTCTGTGCTAAACTTAGGCGTAAACACAAAATATGTAGGTAATCCTGGAATTGCATCCATTTTTACTTGGAAGTGTGGTAAATAGAAGTTATGTAAAACGTCCCTTGCAGTGATACGAACCCTTACCTTCTTGCCTTTTGGTAAAACTATTTCATCAGCGAGGAAATCATCTAAACTTTTAGGATCATTGTAATCTATACCCAATTCATTTACACCTGGCACAATGTTTCTGAAATATTTTGTACCTAAAGCGTTATCATTACCTGGATATCTTAAAGCCCAAGCGAATTGATAACCTGTAGCTTCAATCTCAATTACATCTTCTCCCTCTTTGACATCAGACATTACATCATTCCATACCCACAATCCACCTACAACCAAACCACACATTACTACAGCAGGTATTGCAGTCCAAATAACCTCTAACTTATTGTCGTGAGGAATAAATAGCACTTTACGTCCCTTTTGTTCTCTATATTTATAAGCGAACCAAAAAAGAGCAATATGAGTTAATACGAACACAATACCTGTAAAAAATAAGGTGGCATTAAATAGACTATAAATGCTTGAGCCATGCTCAGATGCAGCTTTTAGAGGGCCGTATCCTAACATGTAGTTTTTATAGTATAAAGCAGATGCTACACAGAAAATAAGAAATGCAACCATAAAGTACATGCCCAATGTTGCGTTGAACTTATTGCTGTCGTGTTGTGCGGCTTCCTCACCACGAATTTTTGCAGATAGTTCGCTGATTCGGCCGATTTGAACAGCAACCACGACCAACAAAACTACACTTAATAAAACTATTAAAGACGTCATTTCTAATATTTTTATGCAAATTTAGAACCTTAATTTGAATTCTGAACCCACTTTTACTGCTATAAATTTGTTTAGAATTTTTCTAAACTTATAAAATCTTTCAATTAAAATGAACAAAATTGAAAACACCTTACCCCTCAGTACCAAAGCTAATTACATCGTTGTTATGAGTGGTGATGTAAAGTTTCTTCAAGATATGGATCATTCTTAGGCACTAGTGAGGCACCTTGTAATTTGCCCAATACAGAATATACGAAAAGAGCACCAAAACCTAAGAAAATACCTATTTCCAATAATCCTGGTATTCCGTATCCTGCAGTCATATCTGAACTGTAATGAAAGAAATTATCAAGATTAGTTTTCTCTAAAGCATCCAAAGCAGGTGTTGCTAGTTCTACTAGTCCGCTCGTTACATGTTCTGCACCTTGTACTGCATGTTCTGCTGTTTGATGTGCGGCTTCAGTGCCATGACCTGCCGCTGCGTGAGCACCAGCTGCATGTGCTGCTTGATGATTCATTACTTCTTTATAAGGACCTACTTTGATCATTTGAAAAAAGTCCCACCAATGACCTACTAAAACCAAGATTGAAGCAAAAGCCAATGTCCCCCATTTACGCTTTGTATCATTTCTAATTAATATTAAAAATGGCAATACAAAATTCATTACCAAGTTGCCATAGTATAACACTGGAAACTCACCCATCCGTTGACGGAAATAAATTGTCTCTTCACCAATGTTTGCGTACCAAATAAGCATGTATTGAGAGAACCATAAATAAGTCCAAAATACAGAGAATGCAAATAAAAACTTTCCTAAGTCATGTAAGTGTTCCTCAGTTACTTCTTGATAAAATCCTTTTGATTTTAAATAAAGCAACAACAATATCGTGATTGCAACAGCACTCACCCACCAACTTGCAGTAGTGTACCATGCATACATTGTTGAATACCAATGAGGGTCAATGGACATCATCCACAACCAAATAGCTGCTGCACTTGAGAAGCCTGCAATTGGAAGGAAAATAGCGGCATAAACCTTTAATTTCTTATACCAAGGATAGCTTGTATCATTACCTGATTCATCTTGTTGAGTGGAAAATTGACGAAACTTGTAAGCAAAGAACCACCACACAATACCAAAGCCCAGTGCAAGTAAGTAAAAGCCAAAGTTTAGGAAACCGGCTTTTCCTTCTAATATAGCGTCACCTTTTACATGTGAAGGATCCATCCAAGGATAAATAGTGTGGATACCAAAGTAGCCAGCAGTTCCTACTATTGCTATACCTACCAAACCAAATGGTAAGAACAAGCTCATGCCTTCCCATACACGCTTGAAAGCAGTATGCCACCCTGCATAGGCAATTGAAGTAGCAGCCAGAGCGAATGTACAAGTAAATGCAATCCCTGTAAAAAAGGCAGAGTTATGCAAAAGGTTTGTCCAAAAGCGAAGGTGATGACCAGCGTCACCTAAAGGATCAACAAAGTAAGATGCAACTAAACAAATTGCGCCTAAACCCATCAAACCGAACAGCACATTCTTCTGTGTTGACTCTAATGTAAACTGTTTCATATTATACTAATTATGAAATCGAGTTACCTCGTTTTTTAAAATATTTTTCTTTTAAATAAAAATATGAATTATCTTATCTTCTTCTACTGTGTCCACCAGATGCTCCCCCCTCAGTATGAGGTGTCTCACCATGTGCATCAGTAGGTTTTTTCTCAGAAGTGACTTTCACAGCAGGGGCTTTTTTAGCCACCATTGCCTTGTATAATGAGTCGGGAATACCAACTATTGGCTTCAAAGTGTTTTGGTTTTCATTGTACAACACTTTCTTCTCCTCAGCTTGACATGAGCGAATATAATGTATAACATTCCAACGTTCCTCGTAGCTTAATTTATCAGCGTAATTACCCATCACATTTTTACCATACATAATCGCATGGTACAAACGCCCATTATTACCATTTGCAAAAGTATCAAGTAATAAATTCGCAGGTTGAGCCGGATATTTACCATCTTCACGAACTAAATAACCATTACCACCGCATTTATCACCATGACAGATACCACAATATACCTTCCAAAGTTCCTTACCTTTTTCTAAACGAATTTTGGTGATAGGATATGGATTACCAACTATTTCTTTGTTTGCCCTTGTACGTTCTTCCTCGGTATCAGCATAGTAGTAAGGAACACTCCCATTTACTGGAGTAGAAACGCCTTTACCCATGCCATGGATTTGAGCTGCATAATCCACATTATCAGTATGAGCGCTTAGTCCTACATAACCACGAGCAATGGAACCTTTAACTGGCTTACGCGGAGTACCCCATAGCTGAGTTACAGTACGTACACTTTGATCATTCCATGTGTGAAGAGAGTATTCATCAATTCTATTTGCTTCGTATGCAACAGAATGCCCCATATCTGGCATGTACTCATGACCTGGGCTATCACCTTTAGCTGGAGAACACGCTACGAACATATAAGAAGACATGATTACTAAAAATGCTCCGATATAATATTTATTATTCATTTTATTGAAAATTTTTCAATGAATTTTATCCTAAATTCTCTTATATTGATTTAGATACGCTTTGTATTAACTTCAGCAGCACCCGTATTTTTGAAGAAACCTTTTAATGATTCTACTTCGGTTGAGCTTGCTCCACTTACATCGAAAGCAACACAAAATTTATCATCAGTGATACGGTCATCTAAAGTTGGATTTTTAACACCCGGTCCCATTCCGCATATAGTATAAAATGTTACTGTCATACCAATTGCTGCAAATAATACTGTTAACTCGAAAGTAACTGGTATAAATGCCGGAACAGCCCAATAAGGCTTATTACCGAATATAATAGGCCAATCTTTAACAAAAGCCCAAGTCATAAACAAGAAGGCAGTCAATGTACCTGTCATACCGTAGATAAAACCAGCTTGGTGCAAACGAGATTCTTCTAAGCCCAAGATTGGATCAAGTCCATGTACTGGGAATGGAGTAAAAACATCCCAAACATCAAGATGATCGCGACCTGCTTTTTTAACAGCTCTAAGCAATTCAGTCTCATCATTGTACAAGCCGTAGAGAATTTCTTTATTATAAAATTTCATTTTATTTAAAATTAAAATCTTTCAAAATTTGAGTACTTAATTACCTCCCCTCAGTATCTTTCTTGTTTTTATAGTTTAGTGGTGTCCATGTCCACCATGAGCAGCATGCTCCTCTTCTTCTTCATGATGAAGAGCGTGATCTGCTACAGTATTATTCTTAACATACTGATTACCCATAGATTTTAAAATAGCCTTAACCTCGGCAATAGCTACTACTGGAGCAACACGCGTAAATATCAAGAAACAAGTGAAAAATAATCCAAGCGAACCTACAAAAAGACCAATTTCAACCCAAGTTGGTGAGTAATAACTCCAAGAAGATGGCAAATAATCACGAGCCAAAGTTGTAGCAATAATTACAAAACGCTCGAACCACATACCGATATTGATGAAGATAGACATAAAAAATGTCACCCATAAATCTGTACGCAATTTCTTACTCCAAAAAAGTTGTGGTGAAACAACGTTACACAACATCATACCGAAATATGACCACCAATAAACACCAAATACACGATTGTAAAAGGCAAATTGCTCATAAATGTATCCTGAATACCAAGAGATAAATAACTCAGTTAAATATGCCACACCTACTATAGAACCAGTCAAAAGTATGACCTTATTCATACTTTCTACGTGCTGTATGGTAATATAATCTTCTAAGTGCAAGATTTTACGTACTACCAACATCAATGTCAATACCATTGCAAAGCCAGAAAAAATCGCACCTGCTACGAAGTAAGGTGGGAATATAGTTGTATGCCAACCTGGAATTACTGAAGTAGCAAAGTCAAAAGATACAATAGTGTGTACTGATAATACGAGTGGAGTAGAAATACCAGCTAAAACGAGTGATAAAGACTCCCAACGTTGCCAGTGTTTAGCTGAGCCAGTCCAGCCGAATGCTAAATTACTGTACATTTTACGTCTCCAACCTGTAGCACGGTCACGAACTGTAGCAAAATCTGGTACTAAACCTGTATACCAAAATAATAATGATACTGTAAAGTAAGTTGAAATCGCGAATACGTCCCAAAATAGCGGCGAGTTAAAATTAGGCCAAAGTGGGCCACGTGTATTAGGATAAGGGAAAATAAAAATCGCCATCCAAACACGACCCATGTGAATAATTGGAAACTGACCAGCACATATTACCGCAAAGATTGTCATCGCCTCAGCTGCACGGTTTACACCAGTACGCCATTTTTGACGGAATAATAACAAAATTGCTGATATTAAGGTACCTGCGTGACCTATACCTACCCACCAAACGAAGTTGGTAATATCCCAGCCCCAACCGATAGTACGATTCAAATTCCAAGAACCGATGCCGTTCCAAACAGTCCAAAGAACTGAAAAGAAGTAGAGACCTAAACCACTTACTGCTACGATGAAGCCAATAATCCATTCTTTAGAAGGTGCTGCCTCCGTTGGGCGACAGATATCTTCTGTGATTTGGTGATAGGTTTTATTACCTAAAATTAACGGCTCTCTAATAGGAGAAACTATTGTACTCATTTACTTTACTTTTTTAAACTGACTTTAATAAATCAATTTTATATAAAACTCTATAAAGCTTTTAAATTATTCTAAAAATTAATGAAATACTGAGGGGGTACGTTTTGTCATTCCCTATATTTCTTAAATGCATAAATTAAGCATCCAATTTCTCAACTTTATTCACAACACGAGCAGAATAAGTAACATTTGGTGCAACGTTCACTTCCTCCAATACAACATAATTGAGTTCAGATTTACGTAATTTACTCACGGCACTTTCCTTATCATTTTTATTACCAAATGTAATTGCACCCGTTGGACAAGCTGATTGACATGCTGTTTTCACGTCTCCGTCAGTTAATTGACGGCTTTCTCTTTTAGCTGCCAATTTACCTTCTTGAATGCGTTGAACACAGAATGAACACTTTTCAATAACACCACGTGTACGTACAGTTACATCTGGATTCAATACCATACGTGTTAAATTGTCCGCACCATAAGGCATTGCTGTGCTAAAGCCTAATGTTTTACCCATCAAATCGCGCTCATTCCATGGGAAAATATCCGCAGTTGTATAATCTTGCCAGTTGAAACGACGTACTTTGAACGGACAGTTATTAGCGCAATAACGTGTACCAATACAACGATTATAAGTCATTTGGTTAAGCCCCTCGCTACTATGGTTTGTCGCATTTACTGGACAAACGTTCTCACATGGAGCGTTATCACAGTGCTGACACATCATTGGTTGATAAACTGTATTCGGATTTTCAACATCTCCATAGAAATAACGGTCAATACGCAACCAAGTCATTTCATGATGGCGTTGAACCTCAAATTTACCAACAACTGGAACGTTGTTTTCAGACATACACGCTACAGTACAAGCACTACAACCCGTACATGTATTCAAATCGACGTGCATTGCCCAGTGTAAACCACTTTGGTAATTATCTTGGTGGCCACGATAAAGTGTATATGAATTGAGCTTTTTGTGCTCTTCTCTTTCTTCTTCTAATTTTTTGACTAACTCTTTAACGTCTTTCAAGTTAGATCTACGAATAATGGTTCTATCTACTAATGAACCCTGGAAAGCTAAAACTTTCTCATCCGCATTGATTTGCTTACCATTTTCGAGAGCAGTTACGCCCATTGTATGATGGTGTTGTACACATGCATACCAATCATCATGGCCAGTTTTACCACCTACTTTAACATTCGTCGCAAAATATTGCGGCAAGCCATTAACAACTGGAATTGCTGCTTGTACATTTGTACCTACATTATTACACAAACCTGCTTTATCACGACCATAGCCTAAGCCGATAGCTATGGTGCCTTTCATTTGACCGAATTGGCGAACAACTACACACTCATAAGTTTTACCACCTACTTCTACATTTACCTTGTCACCATCTTTTAATTCATTGGCAGAAAGGAATTGTTTTCCATCATATTCAATTGGAATAGCCAAAATATTCCCCCAAACTGTACGAGTTACAGGATCTGGCAACTCTTGTAACCAAGGGTTGTTGGCATATTGACCATTTGCCATATTGATGGTTTCAAAGAATGTAATCTCCGTTGCATCTTTATTAGTATTTGGTTGTGTGATACCCGCTGCCGCTGCTGCAACATTCAAGTTAATACCAAATATTTTTGTCTTATTTTCTGATGTTTCAAAAACGCCATCATGGAGAGTTGCATCCCAAAATGCTTGGAAAGTGGTGTACTCCTTTTGCTTAGGAAACATATTGGCTTTCCATACTGCTTGAAGATAATCATACATCGGTTGTTCAGTTTGAGGAACAACTTCAGCCCATGTCAAAAGAGTTTGGTCTGCTTGACGCGTTTCGAACACTGGCGTAATTGTCGGCTGAATCAAACTATAATGTCCAACTTTTGGATTAACGTCACCCCAGCTTTCAAGGAAATGATGTCCTGGAGCTGAATATTGACAGTTTGCAGTCGTTTCATCTACACTTTGGTTAAAAGAAACTGATAATCCTGTCTTTTTTAAACCCGCCGCAAACTTCTCCCCATTACCACCTAATAATTCAAAAACAGGATTAGCATTTAAAACGAAAACAGCGTTTACTGCGCCACCATTCATTTCATCAATCAAGCTTTGAACATCAGAATCATCACCTTGGCGCATCAAATTCGCTTCAGCAAAATCTATTGTAGAATCATAATTGGTCAACATAGCATTGATGCTGTTTACCAATATTTGTTCATTTACATTATTTGAGTTACTGATTACCAAAGATTTACCTTTAGCAGCCAATAATTCTTGAGCAACTTTAGCCAATGCTTTAGCCGCTTTATCATTCAATGAAGGAACAGAAATAGCAGCACCATTTGAACCAGCTGCAATAGCATTATGTAATGCTGCAATTGCTGCACCTTGCTCACTTGGTTTTACTAAAATACGATTATCTGCATTTGAACCAGTCATAGACATATGACTTTCCACTTGAATATGGCGGCTCATTTCAGGTTTTTCTGCCTCAATTTTACGCTTTTTTGCGTATTGGGCAGCAAATTCAACTGGAGAGACCCATGTACCTAAGAAATCAGCACCGAAACTGACGATAACATCGGCCTCATCAAAACGATAGTTTGGAATCGCTTTAATACCGAAATTGGTCTCATTAGCCTTCAAAATAGCGGCTGATGATACTGGATCATAAACGACTACTTTAGTATTTGGGAATTTTTTTTGAAAATCTGCAATTGCTGCTTTTGTAGTTGGGCTCATAATCGTATGCGAAACGATACGAATTTGAGAACCTGCATTCAATTTACCCTTTACTGCTTGGTCAAGTGCTGCCCACGTTAATTTAGCAACTTCTCCATCTTTTACAGTACCGGGAAATTGAATACGATTTGTATCATATAGACTCAGTACCGCCGCTTGCGCTCGGGCACTTGTACCACCATTTGTTACTTTTGAAAGGCTATTTCCTTCAATTTTAATAGGACGACCTTCCTTTGTTTTTACCAATATTGAAACATAATCAGTACCATTCACAAACGAAGACGCATAGTAATTAGCCACACCTGGCACAATTGAGTCGGGCTTGACGACGTAAGGAATAGCTCTTTTTATAGGAATTTCACAGCTTGCTGCAATCGTAGCTGCTCCTACCCCAAAGCCCAAATACTTTAAAAAGTCACGACGATTGGCTGTAAAACCTTCATTATCACTTTGTAAAGCTTCGGTAATATTAGAAGGAAACTCCTGTTTCGCTTGTTCAACAAAGGCTTTATCGTTTGTTAAATCTTCAACTCCAATCCAAACTTCTTGGTTATTGAATTCCATCTTAATTGAATTATTAGGTGCAATAGCATTTCTAAATTAAAATACTATCTTTTTTAAAAAATATTGAAAATCAATTCCGATAATCGGAATACAACCTTATAAACTAAGTAAATGTATATAAATACTTTACAATCTCTATACTATCTACTCAATACTCTTTACTAAAAAATTAATAGTGGCATTTTTGACATTCCAAACCACCAATATCTTCTACCGTTACTTTTTCACGTTTACCTTTTTTCATTTCTTCATGGTAACGCTCATAAGATTTATAGAAGTCATTGTCTTTAAATTTCACTTCTGTCTCTCTGTGGCAGTTGATACAC
>JANPHO010000147.1:0-9634 GCA_031424515.1 Saprospiraceae bacterium | reverse complement strand
ACTCTACCGCTCATCACAGTAGGCCCAATGTTGCGGAAAGGAATATTTTTCACCAAAGAGCCTTCACCTAATTTTTTACGTTGATTGAAGCTTTTCATGCGCTCCATTGCAGGTGTTGCCGTAGGAAGTGTTTGAGCATTTAAAAAAAGTACCGTCGTTAAAAACGCCAATGTGGAGAGTATTCTCATTAAAAATGGGTTTGATTCTATAAAAAGTTAGGTTTTAAAAAGTGTAAAAATAGACTTCGCTCCTTGTAAAATGCAAAAAGTCTGAATATATTTAACCATTCAGACTTTTATTTTGTCGAAAAGTATCTTCCGATACTAACTTGTAGATTTTATTTTAATTCCAAAAATAGCATTTACTTTTTTTTGATGATCTTTATCATTACTTTTCAAGAACAAAATGATTAAATTTGCGTTACAAAAGCAAACTGATTATGTTTGGGTTTTAAAAGTATGAAATATATCATTTCCATATCACTCAATGTATTGATGTTGTTCGTTTTCACGGCAGCACCAACCAACTATGCGTGGGCTTGTGGAAAGGATAAATGCTCAAAAGAAACGGTTCAGCAGAAATCAAAATGCCAAAAAGATTGCTGTAAAACGTCTCACTCTCATTCTAAAACCAAGAAAAAAGGCTGTTGTGAGGATAATTGCTCTTGCTCAGCATCCATAACCATTAGCGCGGATTTACCTAAGTATTTTAATATAAATCTAACCCAGCGACCTGTTCCTGTTGAAAAAAGCATCTTTTTTTACGGACAGACATTCCAAAATTCTTCTATTCAAGACATTTGGCAACCGCCAATAACTGTCCTCTTTATCTGATAGCCAATCGTCTATCCTTTCGTTTGGAAAGTATCTAAACGACACAATTAACATTTTTTTTGTATTGTATTAAATTGATAATCAAATGTTTATCCAAAAGAGAGCATTTGTTACTTTGTCTTTTGTGGCATTGGTAACACTTGCAATCCTGATAACGGGTTGTATGAAAATGGATACAATGACATCAAACATAACTGTCGGAGAAGGTGGTTTTGATACCCCCCTCAGTATCCCGAGCATTTTGAGTGCTCAAAACCTGATTTTAGAAGCTAAAATGACTTCAACCTCTTTTTTAAAGGGTAAAACGACATCTAACGCTTTGCTTTACAACGGTACTATACCTTTTATTAAAACATTTGATGGTGCAGCCGTAAATGTAGAATTAAAAAATAGCCTGTCAGAAGAAAGCAATATTCACTGGCACGGATTATTAACACCCGCTAATATGGATGGGCATCCTAAAGATGTGGTATCTCCCGGGGCAGTTTGTAAGTATAGTTTTACCATAAATCAGCGAGCAGCAACCACATGGTTTCATCCCCACCCGCACACCAAGACAGGTAAACAAGTTTTTGGAGGTTTGGCGGGTATGTTACTTGTGACTGATGAAAATGAAATTAGCTTGAAATTACCTTCTGGGGAGCGCGAAGTGCCGTTAATTCTGAGCGATAAAAGGTTTAATAGTAATAATACATTGGATTACAGCCCTACAATGATGGAAGTGATGACCGGCTATTTAGGCGATAAAGTATTGGTAAATAATACCGAATCTCCATTTTTAGAGGTAAAAACGCTTATTTATCGCTTTCGGGTGTTGAATGGCTCAAATGCCCGCATTTATGATTTGGCATTATCAAATGGAGCAAATTTTACAGTTATTGGCAATGATGGTGGTTTGTTGGAAAAACCGATTTCACTCACTCACGCGCTTATTTCGCCGGGAGAACGATTGGATATTTTGATTGATTTTAGTAAAATTGCTGTCGGTTCAGAAGTTTATTTACAAAGCAATGCGAATACTATTTCTAATCACGGAACAAATACTTTCAAAATCATGAAATTGAAAGTAACGACTCAAGAGAATGAAACTTGGAGTATTCCGCAAAACCTGTCAACGATTACCCCCCTCAGTAGCAGCGCTTCAAAACGGATACGCAATTTTGTTTTACCTGCTACACACATGTCAAGCGGTGGAAGTATGCACTCGGGCATGCACACAATCAATGGTAAAGCTTATGATATGAATCGTATTGATGAAACGGTTGTAGCTGGCGAAACTGAAATCTGGCAAATTGACAATTCACTCGGAGACGAGCCACATCCTATGCATTTGCACGGTGTTCAGTTTCAAGTATTAGAAAAAACAGGGGGCACAATTGAGCCTTATGAACGCGGGTGGAAAGACACAATTTTACTTAAAAAGGGTAAAAAAGTGAAAATAATCATGCGCTTTCCGAATGAAAAAGGGTTATTTTTGATGCATTGCCACAACCTCGAGCATGAGGATGATGGTATGATGATGAATTTTGAAATTCAATGATTTACTGTTTTAAAACACTTTTTTTATAGTAAGTAGAAGTAAGTAGTTGAGCTAAAATAACCGACAATTTCTTTTTTAAGTCGGCTCACAAAATTGTAGAAAATTCTCCGCTTTGCTCCGTATTTCCTACAATTCTTAGTCCGACAGAAATTATCGACCTGTCTGCCTACAAAGGCAGATTATTTCTAAACGCCTTCTTATTTTATCACATTATTAATCAATATAAAAATGCGTATCAGCGTAAAATTTTTGCTAATCTCATCCTTTACAACATTAATGATGAACAGTGCTTGCAAAAAGACCACCATCAAGCCCAATTTAAACATTAATTACGCCGCCGCTTTTGTGGTTAATGGGGGCGACAATACTGTGCAAATTGTAGATTTAGCTACCAATAGAGTAACCGAAACGATTGGTCTCAACGGTGCGACTTTTCCGCACCATATTTATTTCAATAAAGACAAATCGCTCATGGCAATCGGTATCATTTCACAAGATATTAGTGGAGGGCATGCTTCGCATGGTAACTCAATCACAAAGGGCTTCAAGGTTATTGTGCTGGAGACAAAAACGGGCAATGAACACAAAATATTGAACACCACAGCCTTGCCACACAATGGTATTTTTTCGCCCGATGGTAAAGAACTTTGGGTAGGGCAAGGTGCAGATGCGGGTGAAGTCCTCGTATTTAGCACAACCGATTTCACACAAACAAAGACCATAAAAGTAGGCAAACAGCCTTCGGAAGTCACTTTTTCAGCCGATGGCAGCCTCGTTTTTGTTGCCAATACGGGCGATGCAACCGTCACTGTCATTGACCCTGCCACCAAAACCGTCAAAACCACAATTCCCGTAGGTACTGCGCCAGTGGGCGCTTGGGCAGCTTCAAATGGCAAAATGTATTGCGACAATGAAACAGCTCAAACGGTGTCTGAAATTGACGTAGCCACGCAAAAAGTTACTGAAACAATTCCCTTGGGTTTTAAACCGGGCTACGTGGCTTACAACGCTCAAACAAAGGAGGTATGGGTAAGCGATGCCACAAACGGAAAGGTCATTTATTACAAAATTGTATCAGGCAAATGGACAAAGCAAGGAGAAATCGTAACGGGAGCAGATGCTCACGCTATAACATTTACAAATGATGAAAAAACGGCTTATGTGACCAATCAAGGAGCGGGTACGGTATCGGTTATTACGACAACAGACCATAAAGTAACTGCAACAATTACCACAGGCAGTAAGCCAAACGGTATTATTATAAAACAATAATTTTTAACAAAATTCCATTTTTATTATGAAAAACAGTATTCTATTCATCCTCTTTTTACTTTTTACAGTGGCTTGCAATAACGAAACAAAGCAGAATCAAAGTGCCGATACTAAGGTGTCAACGCCTGAGACTAAAGCTGAAGTCAAAACGGATACAATGATGCACGTACATACTTATTCATGCCCAATGCACCCCGAAGTGACGAGTCAGAAAGAGGGTGAAAAATGTCCAAAATGCGGCATGAATCTCGTTCACCAAGACAAATAATTCCTCCATCTGAGAGATTTCCTTTTATTTAAATATTAAAAAAAGAAAATGAAAAAAGTATTGATAATCAATTTATTATGTCTTTTAACCATTTGGTTAAACGCTCAAGAAGCAACAAAAAAAAGCCTGCCAAAAAGCTATGAAGCGGCTTTCACCCAACAATTTGGCGATAGCGAAATCCAAGTACAATATGCTCGTCCGTTGGCAAGAGGGCGCAAGATTTTTGGCGCATTGGTGCCTTTTGATAGCCTTTGGCGAACGGGTGCAGGCGAATGCACCTCGATTAAATTCAAAGAAGAAGTGATAGTAGGCGATAAGAAAATCGCCGTGGGGAAATACTCCCTTTTTACCATTCCGAGTACCAATGAATGGACAATAATCCTTAATTCTGAAACGACTATGCATGGCACAAGTGGTTATGATGCTCAAAAAGATGTGCACCGTTTTAAAGTAAAATCAGAGAAAACCGAGCGTTTTTATGAGACTTTTACTATCGAAATTAATGATATTAATACAAAAGGCGAAGCGTCTTTAAATTTGATATGGGAGAATACAATGGTAAAAATCCCTTTAAAAACGGCTTTTGAAGTTCGTACTGAAACGCCCGTTGTAAAAGCTGAAACACCTGTAGTGAAAACGGAAACTATGGCTAAAACCGACTCTCATGCAGGACATGACATGTCAAAAATGGATGATAAAAAAGAAGTACAAGCGGCTGATTTGAAAGGACAATTTGCCCCAGTTTTATCAGCCTATTATAGCTTAAAAGATGCTTTGGTAGCGGATAATGCTAAAATGGCAGCTTCCAGTGCCAATACATTAAAAGCTGCTTTGATGGGTATTAATACCAAAGATTTGTCTTCGGCTGAACGCAATACTTTTGAGCCTTTATCAAAAAAGTTAATTTCAGATGCTCAAATTATCAGTGATAATGCTTCTAAAATTGAAAAGCAAAGAGCACAATTTGATAGCCTTTCCGATAATTTGTATTCACTGACTAAATCATTAAAAATCAATACAGAAACGGTCTATCGTCAATTCTGCCCTATGGCAAATGATAATAAAGGAGCTTATTGGTTAAGTAAAGAAAACAAGGTTAAAAACCCTTACTATGGCAAATCTATGTTGACGTGTGGTAGTGTGAAAGAGACATTGAAATAATAGAAAATCAAACGCAACCAATATTTTTTCACAAATTTTTTAAAGTATTTAAATTTATTTAAAATGAAAAAGTTATCATTAATTATGGCTTTGGTTGTGCTCGCTGGTCAAATTTCATTTACTCAAACCGTCAATTCCAAAGGACGTGTCATTGACTCAAAAGGGGATGTGTACATTGAAGGTACTAAATTAGGCTCTATTACTATGGACAGTATTGTAAAAAATGCTAATGACAAACCAATGGCTTTTCTCAAATCAGGTGGTGTTTTAGTGAATTCTAAAGGCAAAACACTTGGTAAAATGGGAAAAGATGGGTTAACGTATTATAATGCTGAAGGCGCTATAGTGTATAAATTAAAGGAAAATACAGATTCTGAAACGTGCGATGTTTTAGATGCCAATGGTAAAGTCGTTGGAAATGTTCATAAAAACTATAAGGCAATGGCTTGTACTTTGCATTGTTTTTCTAATGGAATAGATGCTAAAACGCATAAAAAATCAAAAAAATAGTGCAATTAGGCATAGTCATTACTTTTGGTGGCTATGCCATTTTATAAACAAAATTTTAAATCAGCTTTTCAAAAAGCTACTCATCAAAAAATGTTGTCAATGACAGCCAAAACGAATTACCTAATTCGCCGCACACACCGCTATTTGGGCGTTTTGCTCGGCATACAATTTTTAATGTGGACTATTGGGGGGCTGTATTTCAGTTGGTCAAATATGGATGAAATTCATGGCGATTTTCAAAAAAAGCCAACCCCTCAGTATGGGGCGGATTTAGCGTTTGTTTCACCGTCAATAGCTTTGAAAAATCTGAATAATCAGCTTAAAATTGATTCCATTCTCAATATTTCGTTGATTGATGTCTTGGGAAAACCCACGTATCGCCTTGAGTATTTACACGGCGGACATCATAAAATGTATCAACTCGCTGACGCTCAAACGGGTGCTTTGCGTGCCCCCCTCAGTATTGACGAGGCGACGGCATTGGCGAAGCAGCAATATAGTGGCGAACCAAAGGTGAAATCGGTAGAATGGGTTAAAGATGTGCATGGACACCATGAATATCGTGAAAACCCTTTGCCAGCCGTTGCTGTTTCTTTTGAACAGCCGATGTCAACAACGGTTTATGTAGCCACTGAAATGGGTATTGTCACTAAATACCGCAATGATAAATGGCGCATTTTCGACTTCCTTTGGATGTTGCACACGATGGATTATCAATCAAGGGATAATATTGGGAATTGGTTATTGCGCGCGTTTTCAGTTTTTGGTTTGTTCACAATTGCTTCGGGTTTTACGCTGTTTTTTATTAGTTCAAAAAGAGTCAAAAAATGAAAAAAACTATATTTTTATTACTGATTTTCAATGTATTATGTTCATTAAAGGCGCAACATTTAGAGCCGCCGCCGTTGAGAACAAGCAAACCTGCAGCTCAAGCGGCTCTTCCCGATAAAATCGGAGCAAGTCAGTATAAAGGCAAAAAAGTGGTGTATCATCTTTACATCAAAGATACGATTGTCAATTTTACGGGCAAAACAAAACGGGCAATCGCTGTAAATGGACAAATTCCGATGCCAACGCTTACTTTTACCGAGGGGGATACGGCTGTCATTTATGCGCATAATGAATTGAATGAAGCCACATCTTTGCATTGGCACGGTTTGTTTTTGCCAAATAAAGAGGACGGTGTACCCAATTTGACGCAAATGCCAATTGAGCCACATACGACTCATATTTATTCTTTTCCGATTATTCAGCATGGGACGCATTGGTATCACAGCCATTCGGGTTTGCAAGAGCAAATTGGTATGTATGGCAATTTTGTGATGAATAAAGCCCCAAGTGCGCCTAATTTGAGAAAAGGAATTGACGATTTACCAACGGTTCCGCTTATTTTGAGCGAGTGGACCGATATGAACCCGAACAATGTTCATAGAATGTTGCACAATGCAACTGATTGGTTTGCAATTAGAAAAGGTGCCACTCAAAGTTGGGGTGAAGCCATAAAACAGGGTTATTTTAAAACCAAGTTAATCAATGAGTGGAAGCGCATGAACGCTATGGATGTGAGTGATGTGTACTACGAAAAGTTTTTAATCAATGGTAAAAGTGAAAGCCAATTGATACAATTCAAAGCGGGCGATAAAGTGCGATTACGTGTTTCAAACGGCGGTGCGTCTACTTATTTTTGGTTGAATTATGGCGGTGGTAAAATGACTGTCGTGGCTACGGATGGCAACGATGTTGAACCCGTTGAAGTAGATAGATTGATAGTAGCTGTTTCTGAAACCTATGATATAGTTGTGACGATTCCAGAAAACAATAAAAGTTATGCGTTCATGGCTACTTCCGAAGACCGTATCAGAAATGCTACTTTGTTTTTAGGTGCTGGTGAAAAACAAACCGCTACGCCTTTGCCGCGTTTGAAATATTTTGACGGCATGGCAATGATGAACAGCATGATGAAAATGAACGGCGATTTGGACGATATGGGCATGAATATGTCTTTGAATCAAATGGACATGAATATTGTGATGTATCCCGAAATCACTGGTGCCGCCAATGAAAAACCCAGTGAAAAAATGATGAATATGTCCACAAATGGCGATCAATACAACAGCAATAAGTTATCGGATATCGTTACGCTGAATTACGCAATGATGCGCTCACCAGAAAACACATCGCTCCCTAAAAACGCGCCTATCAGAGAATTTAAGTTTGTTTTATCGGGCAATATGAACCGCTATGTGTGGAGCATGGACAATAAAGTGGTGTCAGAAACAGATAAAATTCTGATTAAAAAAGGGGAAAATATACGTATGGTCATCTATAATAACTCAATGATGCGCCATCCGATGCACTTACATGGTCACGATTTTAGGGTTCTCAACGGGCAAGGTGATAATGCTCCGATGAAAAACATCATTGATATTATGCCGATGGAAACGGATACTTTGGAATTCAATGCCAATGTAGAAGGTGATTGGTTTTTTCATTGCCATATTTTATACCACATGATGAGTGGCATGGGTCGTGTTTTTACATACAAAAACCAAGCACCTAATCCATTGATTCCCAATCCTAAATTGGCAAAACGACAATTATTCGCTGACGATAGACGCTTTCATGTAATGGCTGAAAATGATTTTGCAACCAATGGCAATGACGGTATGCTGATGATTCAAAGTACCCGTTGGAGCATCGGGACGGAATGGCGTTTGGGTTATCACGGTATGCATGGCTACGAAACGGAAACACATATTGGACGCTATATAGGTAGTATGCAGTGGTTAATGCCTTTTATTGGCTTCGATTGGCGGTATCGCAAATTAGAAGGTGAAGATAAAATCAATGGTGAAAAAAATCTATTGGGGCAAGTGAACACCAAAGACAACCGCCGACAATTCGGAGTGGGTTTTGAAGCCACATTACCCATGCTAATCAAATTTCAAGCAGAACTTTATCATGATGGCAACGCACGATTACAACTGATGCGCGAAGATATACCACTTGGAAAGCGTTTGCGTGGCAGTTTTATGGTCAATTCAGATAAAGAATATATGGTGGGCGGTCGTTATATTTTTACAAGAAATATATCTGTAGCGTCGCATTATGACAGCGATATGGGTTTTGGAGTAGGATTGACAGTCAATTATTAAAAATCTTACCCCCTCAGTATAAACACCTAATTGTTGTTTTTATAGGGGTAATTGTTTAGCTACTCAGTCGCTTACGCTCCGTTTTGCCACTGATTTTATAGATATTGACAGATTTTACACTGATTTTTTTAAAAATAATGTTTAAATCAGTGTAAAATCTGTCAATATCTATAAAATCAGTGGCTAAAAAGAGCGTAAGCGATTATCTTGATAAGTAGCAAAAAAAAAGGTCTATTTAAATAAAAAGCAGCGCATTTATGTACAAATACGCTGCTTTTTATTTAAAAAAAATCCTAATCCCCTCCTATCAATCCTCATCACTACTCACCGTTTTCGTACGGCTCGATTTTTTTGAGCTTTTATTATTCACATCCAATTTGACATCTTTCATGACCTTGTTGATGTCATCCATCGTGAATTTTCCTTCGAGGCTTAAAAGGACAAAATCGCCATTTGAGCCTTTTTCATTGACCAATAAAACAATGTCGCGGATAAATTCCTTTTTTTCACGAATCATAAAACGGACATCGTCACCGTCACTTTTCACGACCATCAAATCCTCAAAACCTTCTTTTTTGACATCTTGTAAAAAAGTGGAAACATCGGAGGTCGTAACATTCTCCTTGTTTTCAATGCTCACGATGCGTAAATGGCTGATTTTTTTACCTAAAAATTTAATGTCCACACCATCTAAATCGTCTTCATCAACGAAATTTGAACCAAAACGTATCATCCAACCGGGGATAGATAAATCCGTTTTTTCACAATTTTTATTCGACCTTTTGACCTTATTAACCAAACGGTTAATACTCTCTGATTGCGCCTCAACGGCTAAAATGCTGATAAATAATGCAAAGCAAATTAAAAATAATTTTTTCATGACGTAAAATTTAAG
>JANPHO010000146.1:0-3289 GCA_031424515.1 Saprospiraceae bacterium | reverse complement strand
CTCTCGTGTACATCTATCCCGCAGCCTCGCTCAATTATTTGTTCAAATTCTATCTTATTCATTTATAATATGGTTTAGTTCCGTATTATAACGCTTTTTTCATCCCTCTGTGTGTGTGTACCAATCATGGGTGCTTCTTATAAAAACTTAGCCTTCAAAAAAAAGGCTTCTAATTCCTTGAAATCATCTGCAAAATCTTCAAATTGAGCCACTATATTTTCAGGTTCAATTATCTTTAACATATTGGTTATCAATGTTCTAATGATTGAAGTTGTGAGTGAGACGGCTTTTAGGATTGTCTTTAATTTGTCCTCTTTCAAAGTAACATCTCTAATATGATTATTGGTTTCTACTGCCCAATGCTCTTTAATCGCTTTAAATAGAACTTTTGCTTGAGCTAAAGTTGAGACCTTTTGATTACTCATATAGTAAGAAATTTCCTCGCTATACTTTCCTTTTTTCTTCTCAAATCGAGTCCGTTTGACTTGTATCATGGTTTTAAATTCAGCTTTTTTCCATCGCTTGTCAAAATATTCGCCCGAAATATCATACGCCTTAAAACGTTGTGTTTCTTGCCTACCATGTCCTTTAAATTCCGTATAGTATTCAAAATCATGCTTTAATAGTTGAGGTAATTGTATCATATCTGTTAAAATTTCGCTCTGATTCCCTTTTAAACCCACTACAAAAACACCCTTGGCGGCTGCTATCAAATCTAAAATAGTAGGTGTAAAATGCAAGGCATCCATTGTCAAATTCTGAGATGCTAAAGTCGTATCTAACAAAAAAGATTCAACAACGGGGCGTTCACTTTCTTTACTTCCGTTGTAATAACCTTGAGGATAGACCTTTCTATTACTGTGGGTGACGGCTTGAACTATCGCTTCTCCTCGGGTGCATCCCACTAAAATGCTACCCCGTAGTTCTTTTCCATCTATGGCTATCCAAACCTTGGCTTGAACTTCTAAATGAACCCCAAAATATTGGAATACCAATTTACCTAAAAACTCAACATTCACGTACTTTAAAAAAACAGGTAAGTGAGAACGAGAGATAACTATTTGATAGTCAATGCCTAAAAAAGAGCAAAGCTCCTTTTGCTTCTTAACCATTGATCGATGAATAGAGGACAGATTGCCATCTTTACCTCTTAAAAGTGCGAAAATTAGACCGCACAAGACAAGACTCATATTATGAAGCTTTCCTCTATTATCGCGTAAATCTAACTCCGCATTATCTTGTAATGCTAAATAAAAACTGTTACTTTGCACTGATTCGTGGGCTATTTCTTTCATCTTAATTAAGTTTTGGTACACAAAATTAAGAGTTTAGCTCACGAATTTTTTTTATAAGAATGCCCTACTACTTTTTAAAATTGATTTTTTAACAATAAGGTGATTGTATAAAATTGTTCAGATTATAAATAAATCCCCCAAGGGCTTATTTTTTTTTTCGAGGGGTAAAACCAAGCGACACTATCCAGTCGTATATGATTTCGGACGTCCAAATGAAACTTATTATTAAATTGAAATTAAAAATCTTAAAATGAAATTTAGAAATCTTTTGCCCTTATTTATAGGAATCACCCTTACTGTTGCACACTCAAACGTATTTGCACAGGGTAAAACAATGGTTAAAACCGATATGACAGTTCAAGTTGGCGGCGAAGCGATGTTCCCTAAAAAGAATATCATTGAAAATGCTGTGAATTCAAAAGCACACACTACATTGGTAGCAGCCGTTCAAGCAGCGGGTTTAGTTGAAACACTAAAAGGTAAAGGTCCTTTTACAGTATTCGCTCCTACGAATGATGCTTTTGAAAATTTACCAGCAGGCACCGTCGAAACGCTTTTAAAACCTGAAAACAAGGCAACATTGGCTAAAGTATTGACTTATCATGTGGTAGCAGGTAAGTTTGACTTCAACGCAATTGCTGAGCTGATTAAAAAAGGAAATGGTAAGGCTACTCTAAAAACAGTCAGTGGTGGCACTTTGACAGCTATGATGAATGGTGCTCACAATATCTCATTGAAAGATGAAAACGGTGCAACCGCTAATATCAGCACTTACGATGTATATCAATCCAATGGTGTCATTCATGTTTTGGATGCAGTTGTTTTACCTAAAATGTAAATATATATAAGAATCCACCCGATTATAATTTCCTTCTCTACGTTTCAATAGATAAAACCATCTTGAAATAATGGAAGTTATCTAAAATACCCTTTCAGTTTCAGCTTCATAAGCTGTTGTACTGAGGGGGTATTTTTTTGAGATGTTTTATTCAATTAAATTTTTCATTATTCCTCAGTATCTTTCCACCTAATTTTTTTGAATAGAAGATGATTATTCAAATCAGAACTATCCATTTCTTGTTTTCATAAACCCAACCTATGCATTTATAAACCCGATATGCGTTATTTCATAGATTTAGCCTACAATGGCACTCGTTTTTATGGTTGGCAACGGCAGCCGAGCGACCCCTCAGTACAAGCGGCTATTGAGGACGTTTTTTCATTGATTTTACGACAACCGATTGAAATAGTGGGTTGTGGTCGGACGGATACGGGCGTTCATGCTTCACAATATTTTGCTCATTTTGATTTTGATGGAGAGTTTCCCACTTCCTTTTTAGAAAGAGCCAACAAGCTTCTTAAAAACGATATTGTATTAAAACGCATCATACCAGTAGCCTCCGATGCTCATGCTCGATTTGATGCTTTCAAACGCAGCTATGAATATCATATTACTTTCATTAAAAACCCGTTCACTACCGAAACAGCGTGGCATTTCATGCAGCATAAATCATTGAATATCAATGATATGCAAAAAGCGGCTGAAATACTGAGGGGGTACTCAGAGTTTGCGCCTTTCTGTAAAACACATTCGGATGCTCAGACTATGAAATGTGAAATAAGCCGAGCAGAGTGGATTTTTACGGAAGAAAAAGCCATTTTTC
The DNA here is from genome assembly GCA_031424515.1 of Saprospiraceae bacterium. GTDB lineage: Bacteria > Bacteroidota > Bacteroidia > Chitinophagales > Saprospiraceae > JAAFJT01. The sequence goes on along the minus strand of JANPHO010000146.1, from coordinate 330 downwards.
ATATATCAGCTAATCGCTTTTTAAGGGGAATGGTGCGGTTGATAGTGGGAGCGTGCATCAATGTCGGCTTGGGGCATTTGAGCCTTGAAGATTTGAAAATGGCTTTGGATGAGCAAAAACCTTTGAAAAAGAGTTATAGTGTACCACCAACGGGTTTGTTTTTGACGGAGGTGGTGTATCCTTTTGTTTTGGATTGAAATGCGTCCGTGCTGTTTCGAAATCATGGGTTTTCTCATAAAATCAAATTTAGTCCAACTACTTATTTCTACATTGGCACTTTAAATTTTTTATGTTAAACCCGTGTCACCGCTCCAAGCGGTGGCACGGATT
>JANPHO010000145.1:0-15994 GCA_031424515.1 Saprospiraceae bacterium | reverse complement strand
ATTTTTATGAATATACTGAGGGGTACAGGTACATCAGCTCAAAATGACGCCGTGACGGTGAATGCAGGTTTGGCAATTCATTGTATCAAACCCCACGTTTCATTAGTGGATTGTATTGCCGAAGCGGAGGAAAGTTTAAAGAGTGGAAAGGCGTTGAAGGCTTTGGAGACATTGATGAGTTTGAATTAAAGCAACTGGCTATATTTTAACTTTTAATACAAAACAATGAAATACAATATAAATTGGCTTATTCAGCAACAAAAAGATGATAAACCCTTGAAATTTATTCATTTTTGGGGTCATCAGCCCAATAAAGATGGTTCAATTAGTTCTACCTGTTTAAGCCAATGGTGGATTCAGCCTTTTAAAATAAATGACATTATTTACCCAACTGCGGAACATTGGATGATGGCTGAAAAGGCTCGTTTATTCAATGATAGAGAAGTACAAAATGAAATTTTAGCATCTAAATCACCTGCTGAAGCTAAAAATTTAGGTAGAAAAGTGGCGAATTTCAATGAAAACTTATGGAATGAACATCGTTTTGAAATAGTGTGCAAAGGAAATTACCATAAATTTTATCAGAACGAAGACCTTAAAAAATTCTTGTTAAATACAGGTGATAGAATAATTGTAGAAGCAAGCCCGATGGATGCAATTTGGGGAAATGGACATGCAAAAGACCATCCAAATGCTTTTAACGCTAAAATGTGGCGTGGTTTGAATCTTTTAGGATTTGCACTGATGGTAGTGAGAGATGAATTAAAACAAATATAAAATGATTGAATTTAGACTATTTTACTTCTAAAAGTCTAATATCTATCAATCTAAAGTCTTGATAATGAACATTTTAGATAAAATTGTCGCCGCTAAAAAGATTGAAGTTGCTGAACGAAAAGTAGCGACCCCCCTCAGTATATTGACCCAAAATCCCGCTTTTAAAGAGCCTTGCTTTTCATTAAAACGCTCTTTAAAACGTGAAGGCTCGACGGGTATTATCGCAGAACACAAGCGTAAATCACCTTCATTGGGTTTCATTCGGGAACATTCGGACGTGGTGGAAGTCGTGAAAGGCTATGCAAAAGCTGGGGCGGCGTGTCTCTCCGTTTTGACAGATGAACCTTTTTTTGGCGGCACAATGTCGGATTTGAGAGCAGCCCGCAGAGCCGTAGAAATCCCCATTTTAAGAAAGGATTTTATGATTGATGAATATCAAATCTATGAAGCTAAAGCCAATGGTGCGGACGTTATTTTGCTGATTGCGGAGTGTTTGAGTAAAAAAGAGGTGAAATTACTGGCAGAATGTGCCAAAAATTTGGGTTTGGAAGTTCTACTTGAAATGCACGATGATGAAGGTTTAGATAAAATTTGTGATGCGGTCACCTGTGTCGGCATCAACAACCGCAACCTCAAAACCTTTGATGTTTCTATCCAAACAAGCATTGATTTATCTAAACTGATACCTGATTCATTCGTAAAAGTAGCTGAAAGTGGCATCTCAAACCCTCAAACGCTTCCATTACTGAGGGGGCACGGTTTTGAAGGTTTTTTAATCGGTGAAGCTTTTATGAAAACGGAGAATCCAGGTGCGGCAATTGCTGATTTTATATCACGAATTTAGTTTGCGAATTACGTGTGTGTTGCCACGAATTTTACGAATTGACGAATTTTTCCAATTTAGATGTTGACTGTTACGTGCTGTCAACACGTAGATTAGTAAAATTAGTGAAATTCGATAAAATTTGTCAACATCTAAATTTGTGAAATTCGTTAATTCGTGGCTAAATAAAAAAAATGAGTTTAAAAATAAAAATATGCGGTATGCGCAACCCCGCCAATATTGAAGTGATTGGCGCATTGTCCATCCATTTTATGGGTTTTATTTTTTATGAAAAATCGCCCCGTTATGTGGCACATACGGATGATATTTCAACCTGCCCCGATGATTTGACGAAAGTGGGCGTGTTTGTAAACGCTGATATTGACTATATTTTACATAAAATTGACCGCTACGATTTGGATGCGGTGCAATTGCACGGCAGCGAGACCCCTCAGTATATTGAGGATTTATCGAATGAAATGTGGTCAAAATTACGTTTTGTAGCTAATTCTGACATTGAAATCATCAAAGCTTTTCCCGTGGACAGTGATTTCGATTTTGAAACGGTGAAACCTTATGAAGATGCCGTGAAATATTTTTTATTCGATACCAAAACGCCTCAACATGGCGGTGCGGGCGTCAAATTTGATTGGTCAATTTTAGAAAAATATAATAGTGAAATACCCTTTTTATTAGCGGGCGGTATTTCTGAAAATGATGTAGAAGAAATTTCAAAACTTGCTGCACAAAATCCAATGCTTTACGGCTTGGATTTAAATTCAAAATTTGAGATTGAACCTGCTTTAAAAGATGGAGAAAAATTGAAATCGTTCCTTGAAAAATTATAATCTAACCGTGTCATCCCGATTCTCGGGATGGCACGGATTGAAAAAATATGAACATAATTGAAATAAAAAACCTCACAGCCGAGCGCAGAGATATTCCCGTTTTTGAAAATATCAATTGGACATTAAAACCTGATGAAAATTGGGCAATAACTGGTAAAACAGGCGCGGGGAAAACGAGCCTGATTGACCTCATAATGGGTAAAATGACGGTTAAAAATGGAGAAATGACCTTCCCTTTTTTACAGTCAAAAGCCCTGCAAGAGAAGGGCTATTTCCGCTTGGCAGAGTATGTGGCGGTGGTTCGTTTTTATATTTCACTGATTAATTACCGTAATTTTTATTACCAACAACGGTATTATTCGACTGAAAATGATGAGGTACAAACGGTTAGAGATTTTTTAAAAACAAGTGACGAAACAATATTTAACTTATTGAAAATCAATAATTTATTGGATTTAAATTTGAATAAATTATCTAATGGTCAGACCCGCAAAATGTACCTTGCGAAAGCACTTTTACGCCGTCCCCAATTATTGATTTTGGATAATCCATTTTTGGGTTTGGATGTTGAAGCACGTGAAGTTTTACAAAATATTATCAACGACCTCATTGCTAAAGGGTATCAATTAATCGTGATTTGTAATTATCCCCACGAGATACCTTTGAGTATTAAAAACGTGCTTTTTATAGATAATTTTAAGATAAGTGAAATTCAAGATTCCAGATTTCAGATTCCAGATTTCAAACTCAAGACACCAAATACTGATTTGTCCCGACTTCTCGACGAGGGGGTAAGTTTTAATAAAATCCACATCCCTACCCCACCCAATTCGACATTTGAATTTGCTATTAAAATGGAGAATGTGGTGGTAGAATACGAGGAAAAAATAGTGTTAAATAATATCAATTGGCAAGTGAATCGGGGTGAAAAATGGGCTTTATTGGGTGAAAATGGTTCTGGAAAATCCACTTTATTGAGCCTTATTTTTGGCGACCATCCGCAGGCTTATTCCAATGAAGTAGTCGTTTTTGATAGGAAAAGAGGCAATTTAGATAGTATTTGGGATATAAAAAGCAGAATTGGCTTTGTTTCCCCTGAGTTGCACCTTTATTTTACGGATAATATTTCCAATTTTATGCTTGTTACTGAGGGCTTAGTTGAAAGAGCAGATTTTGCACGGTCACTATTTGATTTTTACGGCATTTCACATTTAAAAAAACAGGATTTTCAACACACTTCTACGGGCGAGCAAAGGCTTATTTTACTGTTAAAAGCCTTGGTACAAAACCCAGAATTGTTGATTTTAGACGAGCCTTTTCAAGGGATGGATAAAGATGTGATTGAAAAAACGAAGCAACTAATCAATGATTTTAGTGAAAATAGAACTTTAATCATTGTTACGCATTATAAAGAGGAAATTCCGAGTTGTGTAAATCAGTTTTTGTATTTAAAAGATGGAGAGATAGCTTAAAATTCTTAAAAATGATAAAAAGTAGTCTAATTTCAATTTGTATTATCTTCATTTTTAGTTGTTATTCTGAAGTTCAAAAATTTAAAGATGAGAAAGTATTTCACCTTTCAGAACATTTTCCGAAGTTTAAATATCACGATTTGACTGAATTTAAAATTGATACTTTTGATGTAACCTCTGAACTTTTAAAAATAGATAGTTCAGATTGGAAAAAAATCGGACAAGATTCAATGGAATATTTTATGTACGATTCGTATTATTATTATTCCACTTTTCAGGATACTTCGATGATTTCAATTTTTCAAGAAAGTGATGCTGAAAATTCTTTTATAATATGGCTTTTAAAATACAATGAGCTTGGGAAGTTGAAAAATAAAACAATAATCGGGATGAAAGGCGGTGATGCAGGTGATTACTGGCATCTAAAATCAAAATTAATTTCTAATAATAATTGGGTTGATACTTTATATGTTTCAAGCCATGATTTAGACACAGACGAGATGGAGGAAGATAGCATCGTTACTAAATTTTCTTTTTCAAGAAATTTTTCAATCAAAACTGATACGATTTTAAATAAGCATTTTAGTACAAAAAAGTAATAAAAAATCAATTAATATCATATAAAATGACAGATACATTAGAGATTCAAGAAGTGAAAAGGGGTAATTATAGCCCCGATGAGTTGGGTTATTATGGCGAGTTTGGCGGCGCATTCATTCCCGAAATGTTGTACCACAATGTTGAGACTTTGCGTAAAAATTACTTGAAAATTATGAAATCCAAGGATTTTCAAAAGCAATTTCAAAGCCTTTTGAAAGATTTTGTGGGTCGCCCTACGCCCTTATATTTTGCTAAAAGATTATCTGAAAAGCATGGAGCTCAGATTTATCTGAAGCGTGAAGACCTTTGCCACACGGGAGCGCACAAAGTGAATAATACCGTCGGGCAGATTTTAATGGCGCAAAGATTGGGTAAAAAACGAATTATTGCAGAGACAGGTGCAGGTCAACACGGCGTGGCAACGGCAACGGTATGCGCTTTAATGGGCATGGAATGTGTGATTTTTATGGGTTCAGTGGATATTGAGCGTCAAGCACCCAATGTGGCACGGATGAAAATGCTCGGCGCAACGGTCGTTCCTGCCACTTCAGGTAGCCAAACCTTGAAAGACGCCACGAATGAAGCCATCAGAGAGTGGATAAATCGCCCAGAAGATACACATTATATTATTGGTTCGGTGGTGGGTCCTCATCCTTATCCCGATATGGTAGCGCGCTTTCAATCGGTCATTTCAGAAGAAATTAAGAAGCAATTGAAGGAAAAAACGGGCAATCCAGACCCTGATTACGTCATTGCGTGCGTAGGCGGAGGCTCGAATGCCGCTGGTGCTTTTTACCACTTTTTGGATACCCCCTCAGTAAAATTAGTTGCGGTGGAAGCTGCGGGAGAGGGAATTCATTCCGGTAAATCAGCCGCAACTTCAGTTTTAGGTACGCGAGGAGTTATTCACGGCAGCCGAACGCTTTTGATGCAAACGGATGATGGTCAAATCGTTGAGCCACACTCCATTTCAGCGGGTTTGGATTATCCAGGTATTGGGCCTTTACACGCTCATTTGATTGATACAGGTAGGGCTATGGCGATTAGCATTACGGATGCCGAATCGCTCGAAGCGGCGCTTATGCTCTCTCGTACTGAGGGGATTATCCCAGCCTTGGAAACTGCTCACGCTTTTGCAGCTTTAGATCATATGACTTTTAAAAAGGATGATGTGGTGGTTATTAACCTTTCGGGTCGCGGAGATAAGGACTTGGCGACTTATATGAGAGAGTTTGGGTTTTAAAAACTAAACTAAAATACTATGTATCTAATTTCAACACAACAAGCCTACAAATACGTCGCCCGTTTTGAAGATTGCTCACTTCCTCGCGAGAAATGGACGCACGAGATGCACCTCATTGTTGGCATGTATATGGTTTTAAAATACGAAAAAGAGGCATTACCTGAAATGAAAAAGCGCATTTGGCGATATAATGAAGTTTTAGGAAAAGGAAATAATAATACAGGCTATCACGAAACGTTGACAGTCTTTTGGTTGTGGGCGGTTAAAAAATTTTGTGATGAGAATAATATTACCACTTTTGATGAAAAGTCAATTGATTTATTGATTTACGATGAAACTTTGGCTACTCGTAAACTGGTTGAAGAATACTATCATCCTGCAATTTTGATGTCACCTTTTGCTCGTAGAGCGTTTGATTATGCGGATTTGAAGGAAATGGAGGGGGTTGAGTATTTTCTTAATTAAAACATTGAAACTTGTCTAAAATCTAATTTCTAAAAGTCTAACTTCTATTATATGAATCGTCTAACTAAACTTTTTAAAGATAAAAAACAAGATATACTAAATGTCTATTTCACTGCGGGCTATCCAAAAAGGGATGATACTGAGGGGATAATTGCGGCATTGGAAAATGAGGGCGTTGACCTCATAGAGCTGGGTATGCCTTACAGCGACCCTTTGGCGGATGGACCCACTATTCAAGAAAGCGGGACTAAGGCTTTGGAGAATGGTTTGACGCTGAAAGTACTTTTTGAGCAAGTGAAAAAAGTACGTCAGAAAAGTGAAATTCCTTTGATTTTAATGGGATATTACAATCAAGTGATGCAATTTGGAGATGAAAAATTCTTTAAACTTTGCGCCGAAGTGGGCGTTGATGGCTTGATTTTGCCTGACCTACCTTTAGAGGTATACGAACAAAAATATCAAAAATTATTGGCTGATTTGGATATTAAAATCTCCTTTTTAATTACGCCACAAACGCCACCCGATAGGATTCGTAAAATTGATAAACTCTCTACGAGCTTTATTTATGTGGTATCAAGTTATGCCATTACGGGTGCAAAAACGGGTATTACGCCAGAGCAAATAGAGTATTTTAAGCGAATAGAAAAGATGAAATTGAAAAATCCACGTCTTATTGGTTTCGGTATTTCAGATAAAACAACTTTTGAAACGGCTTGTGCTCATGCGAATGGAGCAATTATAGGTTCGGCTTTTATTCGCGCTTTAGGAAGGGCGGATACTGAGGGGGGAGATTTGAACACCGCAATTCATAATTTTATTTCGGGTGTGAAAGCTTCTGAACTGGTTTAGTCTAAATTTTGACATTAGATTAGGGAAGTTTTAATTCCGAGTTCTCGGAACCCTAATCTAATGTCAAAATTCTTATTTCTTCTTCCAAAACTTCCATTTTTCATCCTTGAAATAGCGGCCATGCAATTCGTAGCGAATCGAAATGCCCGTGTGCCATTCCAAGCCTTTGCCATCTCCGCCTAATTTTAGATTGGGTTTTACATCACCTGAAAGCAGTAACTTTCCTAAATTCAACTCTAAACCCATGATAGGGCTGATACCATAAGGGTTAGCTTTACCAGCGTTTTCAATTTTATCTTTATCATACCAAAGCTTATACAATCCACCGCCCAGATAAAAATTCAGTCCCCGAGTAATCAGACTTTTATGTTGCTCAAATAGGGCTGAGAACTGAACATCTGACTTCCCAAATCCAGCCGTTTGAGCAATGAGTTCAACTGTGCTGTTGGCAGCCACTTGTTGTTGCAATGTAACACCAAAACCATCCAAACGGACGCCTAACGCTGTACCATAGGACTGCGCTTGAGTCTGAAATACTTGAAACACAAGGATAAAAAAGGGAATTAAAAGTTGATTTTGCTTATTTTTCATTTTCATTATATCTTAAATTTAAGGAAAAACGTCCTTAGGCTCTTTTTTATTTCTAAAATTTGGAAAGTCTTGGTTTAAAGTTGTGTTAAAATCATAATTTCACCGAAATTTTCAAGTGCAAAAATGATTAAACAATTTAATATATTCAGTCGTTTTCTAAAGTTTTATTTTCGAGCGAAGACAAAATATAGCGTGCACTCGCCTTTTGTTTTTGAGTTTGTGAATGATGTAGTGGAAGATGACCGCCCGTTTTATGTCTTCAAGGAGGCTGAAATACTGAGGGGTATGCTTTTGGAAAGCAACGATACTGTGGAGGTGGAAGATATGGGCGCGGGGTCGCACGTGAATGGGGTCAAAAAGTATCGAAAAGTGAAATCAATTGCAGCTTCGGCTGTTTCTCCATCGTTTCAATGCGAGTGGTTATTCAGAATTTGTAACACATATAAACCATTGAATATCATTGAATTAGGTACATCTTTGGGTGTTTCCACTTTATACATGGCAGAAGGTTCACCTGAAAATGCTGCCATAAAAACATTAGAGGGTTCAAGAGAAATTGCTCGATTGGCGAAGCGCAATTTTTTATGGTTTTATGATTCTTTTAAAAAATATGGGCTTAGGCTTCACGATAATGATGTTACAAAGAATTTGAATATCATCAATAAAAATACTTTTAATAAAATTGATATTATTGAAGGTAATTTTAATGAAACGCTTGATTTAGCACTTAAAAAATTAGGTAATCTTGACCTGTGTTTTATTGATGGCAATCATCGTTATGAACCTACTATTCAATATTTTAAGCAATGTTTGAAGTATATCAATAGCAATTCCATCTTGATTTTTGACGATATCCATTGGTCAGATGAAATGGAACAGGCTTGGAAAGAAATTCAAGATACCCCCTCAGTAAAATTAACCATTGACCTGTTTTGGTGTGGCATTGTATTTTTCAGAAGTGAAAACAAGGAAAAAGAGCATTTTTCACTCATAAAAGCGTCTTGGAAGCCCTTTTCATTGGGATTTTTTAAGTGAAAACCACATTTTAAGTGAAAAACTAAAAGTGAATAGTGAAAAGTGACGAGAAACCGACACTAAGAGCTCAATTTTAGGCGTTTTTTCACTTTTCACTTTTCCCCCGAGTGCTCGGGGTCACTTTTATTCGGTGTATTCCTTTCTCAAATTTACTTTTTAAAACTTCAATCAACGAGTGATAGTATTCGGTTTCGTCCATAAAATTGACACCTTCGACATCTACTATGACGATGGGAATATCCGTCTCAGTTCTGAAATATTCAAAATAGACGTTTTGGATTTCGGTTAAATATTCGGCGGAAATTTCTGTTTCGTAATTGCGTCCCCTTTTTTTAATATTGGACATCAAATCGTCCACGCTTCTATGCAGATAAAGTATAATGTCTGGGTTTGGAAAAGTTGAGTTTAATACTTCAAATAGCCTTGAAAACAGGCGAAACTCTTCGTCACTCAAGTTGTTTTTGGCAAAAAGGCGCGTTTTAATGAAAAAATAATCGCTTATACTGAGGGGGGTAAAAAGATCAGCTTCCGCAAAGCCGGTTTGCAACTGTTTATGCCTTTCAGTCATAAAAAATAACTCTACGGGAAAAGCATACCGCTCAGGCGTTTCATAAAAAAGGGGTAAAAAAGGGTTATCTGTAAACTGCTCTAAAATCAAACGACAGGGGTACTCTTTCGCCAGCATCTCGCAAAAAGTCGTCTTTCCAGCACCAATATTGCCTTCAATGGCTATGAAATTGTAAGGAAAAGGGTTCATAAGTGTAGCTATCCTATTTGATTCTCGGAATAATAAGTTCTAATACTAAATTAAAGAGAGTTATTCCAACATCAATACATCAAGTTCATCCTTACAATCCAAATAAATATCTTCGATTGGTAGGTTGAGAATTGGGTGGACAATTTCACCTGCAATTTCCATCAGTGGCACAAGCACAAAATTGCGCTCTTGCATGTGTGGATGCGGAATTATCAAATCTTTCTCTTTGATTATTAAGCTATTAAAAAGGAGAATATCAATATCAATGACCCGTTCAGCCCATTTTTCAGTGCGTACACGACCCATTAATTCTTCAATTTTAAAAATATTATTTAACACCTCACGAGGCGATTGATTGGATTCGACCCAAAGAGCCTGATTGATAAAATCGGGCTGATTGGTTTTGCCCCAAGCCTGCGTTTCATAGAGATGCGAAGCTTTTTTTATTTTACCAATATATTGCTCTATCAAGCCATTGACTTGTCTAAGATTGTCGTCTCTATCCCCCATATTGGAGCCAGTGTGTAAGTACACATGATTCATTTTATTTGCCATGCAGCAAAAGTAGATAATGATTGAGTATTTTAAAGGGATATACTCGCTTTTTTCTTTTAAAAATATTATTTCATAAGTATTTTTGTAATTGGGCGTTTTGTAAATTTTTTAAATAAAAACCGAATATTATTTTGTTTAAACTTTCTTATCGTCCAAATTGTTAATAATCAGCGAATATTCGCTAAATTATTTACCTTTGTATTATGAAAGTATCCGTTAAAAAAATCGAAGTTCTGAAATCTGAGCACTCAGACAATAAAGCAGAGCGCGTACCTTCTATTAAAAACTGGCAATTGAAAATCGCACAATGGGGTTTTCAAACGCTGGGTCACGTATTTCCTGAAACTTTAGCTGAAAAAGCCTACGATATATTCTCAACTCCCCGTTGGAGAGCGCGACACTCGCGAACTGACGATATCATTGATAGCGCCAAAGTGATTGATTTTCCTTTTGGTGAGCACATCGTGAAATTATACGAATGGGGTAAAAAAAGTGACCCGATTGTTCTATTGGCTCATGGTTGGGAATCTCGTGGAACCGCACTAAGAATGTTTGTTCCACACTTAATCAATAAAGGATTTCAAGTTGTTGCTTTTGATGCTTTGGCGCATGGCGATTCCTCGGGAGAAAAAAACAATTTAACAACCAATGCGAAGACAATTGCAGCAATAATTGAGCATTATGGCGGTATTTATGGGGCAATTTGCCATTCATTTGGTTGTTCGAGCATTGTATACGCTCAACAGCATATTAATAATTCAATTAATATTGAAAAACTTGTTTTCTTAGCGGTTCCTCACAAAACGAAGAGAATTATTGATGCATATCATGATTTATTTAAAGTGCCGACTACTATTAGAACAAAATTTTATAAGAAAGTGGAATCCATTAGCGGATTGAAAATAGATGAAATTGACGTTGCCACAGCATATCCTCATGTAAAAGTGACTGATTTATTGCTTGTGCACGATAGATTTGACGAAACCACTTCTTTAGATGCTGCTGAGAAAGTCGTAAATAATTGGGACAATGCAAGGCTCTTGATTACTGAGGGGTATGGCCATTTTCGTCTGGCTAAAAATCCCGATGTTTTAAAAAGGATTATTGCCTTTATTGAAGAGTAAAAAGGGGCTTTTGTTTCATTTTAAAGAAAATCGGTTCGATTCAGATATGCTGAATCGAACCTTTTTTTAATTAAAAACAGCATCAAAAGCGCTTTAAAATTTGGTTTTAAAATTTCACAAAAAGCGTCTTTTTTTAAAAATCAGCCATAAAATCCAAATTTTCCACAAAATTGCTTTTCCTTTGCGCTCAAATTGGTAATTATTTTAATCCACACAACCATTAATTTGATATGTTGCATACCTATAAAATCAATAAAAAATATTCAAAAGCAGTAGCTTATTTCAGCATGGAATTCGCCATTCACCAGCCTTTGAAAATTTATAGCGGCGGTTTGGGCTTTCTCGCAGGTTCTCATATGAGAAGTTGTTTTGACTTAAAACAGAACCTTGTGGGCGTTGGGATGCTATGGAAATGGGGATATTATGACCAAATGCGCAAGCATGATGGATCATTAGGCGTTGATTTCAGAGTGAAATACAATAATTTTTTGAAAGATACAGGTGTAAAAGTGGTAGTGCCTTTTATGGGACGCAATGTAGTAGTGAAAGTCTGGAAACTTGAACCCGATACTTTCGAAACAGCTCCTATCCTCTTGCTCAGTACTGATACCGAAGAAAATATCCCTGAAGACCGTGCTATTACCAATAAATTGTACGACGATAATAAACTGATTCGTTTGGCGCAGTATATGGTGTTGGGCATCGGCGGTGCAAAAGCGCTAGAAGCACTTAGTTTTGAGCCTGAAATCTATCATTTGAATGAAGCACATCCGCTTCCTGTAGCTTTTTGGCTGCTCAATAAATATAAAGGTGACTTTGCAGAAGTGAAAAAGCGCCTTGTTTTTACTACGCACACACCCGAAGATGCGGGTAATGAGCGCAGCGATTTTGAACTGATTAAAAAAAGCGGATTCTTAGCGGGCGTAAATCCTGATACCGTCGCTCATCTTTGGAAAAGCAATGACGGTTCTTTTAACCATACCCTCGTTGGATTGAGGATGGCAAAAATTGCCAATGCCGTTTCTAAAATCCACGGTGACGTATCACGTGAAATGTGGAAAGATTTCGAAGGCATTTGCGAGATTACGCACATCACAAATGCCCAAAATAAGCGTTTTTGGGTCGATTCTATTTTAGAAAAAGCCTTGAAACACAATGATGATGAGTTGTTGATGAGCCGTAAAAAAGAGCTTAAAAAAGCACTTTTACAGGAAGTAGAAGACCAAACGGGTAAAGTTTTAAATCCTGACGCATTGACAATCGTGTGGGCTCGTCGTTTTGCGGGATATAAAAGAGCAGATTTGATATTGAGTGATATTGAACGTTTCAAAAAAATCGCATTGAATAGCGAGCATCCAGTACAGGTAATATGGGCAGGAAAACCCTATCCGCTGGATTATGGTGCGATTGATGTTTTTAATAGCATTCATCATAAAACGTTGGATATCCCGAATTGTACAATCCTAATCGGCTATGAGTTGCGCCTTTCAAGGTTGATGAAACAAGGTTCGGATTTGTGGCTCAATAATCCTCGTTTTTCACGCGAGGCCTCTGGAACGAGCGGAATGACGGCTGCCATGAATGCCAGTATCAACTTCTCGATTGATGATGGTTGGGTGCCCGAATTTGCAAAAGACCTTAAAAACAGCTTCGTAATTCCACATTTAGACCATAATTTGCCTTTAGAAGTTCAAGATAAACATGATGTGGAAGCCATGTATGATATTTTAGAAAATACGATAGTACCTATGTATTATAAAAAACGGGAAAAATGGGTCAAAATCATCAAACATTCCATGATAGACGTTGCGCCTCAATTCAACTCAGACCGCATGGCTGATGAATATTATGACAAAATTTATCATTCAAAATAATGTTTCTTTATTTAAAAAACCAATAAGGATTCGGATAATACTGAATCCCTATTTTATTTAACCAAAAACTCACTTCATACTGAGGGGTAGAATTCTGAAAAGAACATTCAAAGTTTATTGTAAAAACTGGTGCATTCAAAATAGAAGTTCCAATTAAAGACTTATATTTGCATCAGAAAAAGTTATTTGAATGTTATCAAGAAGAAATATCCGTATTAAAGTTATGCAATTGCTCTATTCCAAGAATAGAGATACCGAATTGACGTTGAGCGCTCTGCTCCAACGCTACGAAAATTACGGTAAGCGCACGTTTGAATTGTACCTTTTTAACTTGCATCAGTTGTTTGAAGTAGCCCACTACTCCGTCAAAGATGAAGTGAATCGAAGAGCTAAATTGCTCCCAAAAGACTCTGATATAAAATTCTCTCCAAAACTCTACAGAAATGAGATACTTGATGAATTTTTCCAATCGGGTCGTTATGATAAAGCCATCAAAAAATATATGATTGCGGGGCGATCCGAGGAAGATACCACGCGCCTATACTATCAGAAATTTTTTGAAACGCCCGCTTATAAAAAATACCTCGAAGTAGACAATAACACAGCTGAAGAGCACCGCCAAATCCTCATTGATCTTTATCGCTTCCTTTATACAAGTGAATCCTTCTCGGAACAAATGGAAGATTTTTCGCCCTCATGGATTGATGACGAAACTCTTATAGTGGGTGCGACAAAGAAAACACTCAAAGCCTTACCCGATGATAAAGAATTTTACGATGAATTTTCGGATGAAGACCACTTAACAGTTGAGTTTGGTGAGCAACTTTTAACAAAAACCTACAAAAACGATGCTGCTCTACTTGAGGAAATCAAACCCATGCTCAAAAATTGGGAAGCTGATCGTGTGGCAACAATTGATATGATTTTGATGAAAATGGCATTGTGCGAACTGGTAGATTTCCCTACTATTCCTACAAAAGTAACCATCAATGAATACGTCGATATTTCAAAATTATACTCCACTGATAAAAGTAAAGATTTTGTAAACGGGATACTCGATAGGCTTATGAAAAAACTAAAAGATGAAGATAAAATTCAGAAAGAAGGTCGGGGACTTGTAGAATAGCTTTTTAAAAAACGAGTTCAAATAAAAAATCCGTAGCTCTATAAAAGAGTTACGGATTTTTTTATGTGGATTTTTATACTTTTAAGCAAAATCAAACTGTAAACGAGCTAAATTAGCGTATAAACCATTCTCTATTTCTGATAATTCCTCATGGGTTCCTTCTTCTACAACGCGCCCTCCGTCGATAACACATATTTTATCTACTTCACGCACAGTTGCCAAGCGGTGCGCAATAATGATGCTCGTACGACCTTCCATTAAAACATTTAAAGCATCTTGCACCACTTTTTCGCTCTCGGCGTCCAACGAACTCGTTGCTTCATCCAATAATAAAATAGCTGGATTCCTTAGAATTGCTCTCGCAATGGCGATGCGTTGACGTTGACCACCGCTTAATTTAATGCCCCTTTCGCCCACAATTGTCTCCAAACCTTCGGGAAATTGGCTGATAAAATCCCAAGAATTAGACTTGCGAGAGGCTTCGATAATTTCTTCCTCAGTGGCATTGGGTTTTCCGTAGCTGATATTTTCTCTAATAGTTCCCCCAAATAAAAGAACTTCCTGAGGAACAATAGCCATATTTTGACGGAAATCAGTAATTTCATACTCATTTATATCTTTTCCGTCCACAGAGATTGACCCCTCAGTACAACCATAAAATTTGAGCAATAATTGAACAATTGTGGACTTTCCTGCGCCACTTGGCCCCACTAAAGCCACTTTTTGACCTGATTTTATACTAATATTTAAACCTTTTAAAACCTCAACATCTTCACGAGTTGGATATCTAAAATGCACATTTTTAAATTCAATATTGCCTTTTAAGCGTTTTTCAGGTAAAATTTCTACAGTTTTTACGGTTACCTCACTTTCAGATGCCAGTATTTCTCTTACTCGTTCAGTTGCCCCGATTGCACCCACTAATTCTGAATAAAAACTGCCCAATCCTGCGATAGCACCACCTATAATAGCTGTATAGGTGAAAAACATAATTAATTCACCAGCCGTAATTTCTTTATTTTGCAGCATTGTTGCACCTTCCCATAAAACGAAAAATAGTCCACCGAATAGAACAACGACAATAAAAGTTGCAAAAACGGCTCTCCACTTAGCATATTTCAAAGAAGTTATCACTGATTTTTGATTCGCTTTACCATATCTCTGTACCTCAAACCACTCATTTGTAAAGGCTTTCACTGCATTTATCGCTTGCATAGTTTCATTCAAAACAATGTTCGTTTCAGCAATTTCAGCTTGACGTTGTTTAGCCATTTTACGAACAAAACGCCCAAAAAACATGGCTCCAACAACTATAAATGGGAAAGTGCCCAACATTATTAAAGCCAATTTCCAAGTAGTCAAAGCCAATATTAAAATGCCTGAAATCAATATAATGACTTGTCGGATAAACTCTGCCAATGTAACCGAGAACGTATTGTACAATCTTTCAACATCAGAATTTAAACGGCTGACCAACTCACCCACCCTACTTTTTTCAAAAAAAGTAATCGGTAATGAAACTAATTTTTTATAAACTGCTTGCCGTACATCTGCAATACCTTTTTCACTGACATTAGCAAATAGTGTCACCCTGAAATATGAAATCACGCCTTGTGCGACCAAAACTATCGCCATTATCCAACCGATATCAGATAATGTCATTGAATAATTAATGGTTCTTGCGCCCAAATTCATCACAAAATCGGTTTTTCCCTGTGCAATATCCACGATGCGTCCCGATAAAAAAGGGAAAATCATAAACGTGCTCGTTGATAAAAACAACAAAACCATGCCTACCCAAAACGACCATCGGTAAGGTTTTACGAATTGAAAAATCTCTAAAGATGCTTTTATT
>JANPHO010000144.1:0-3098 GCA_031424515.1 Saprospiraceae bacterium | reverse complement strand
CCAAACGATGACGCTTGCACGATTTTTATCCCGTATCATCAAGTCACTCAACTGCGTCTCTGCATTGTTATAAGTATCGGGGTTAAGCCACGAAATCGTCCAATAAACGGGCACTTCTGCCCAAACGAGTAAGCCCATTTCGTCGGCAACTCTTGCCATTTCTTCATTATGCGGATAATGCGCCAAGCGTACATAATTGCAATTCAATTCTTTAGCCCAATTAAGTAACATCCGAATATCGCCTTGTCCCCTCAGTCTGCCAGGTATTAACGGGTTTTCGTCATGCATCGAAATACCCCGAAGGAATATCGATTTACCATTTAAAAGAATGTCTTGCCCTTTGGTTTCGATGGTTCGGAAACCAATTTTATCGCTTATTTTATCCGTTTCACTCGCAATGTCAACGGCGTATAATTTTGGATTTTCGGGTGTCCAATACGTCATTTTTTTTATCGGAAAACTCAACGTTGCCCGCCCCTCAGTATCCGTCGTTACGGTTTGTTGAATCCCTGCTTCGGGAATCGAAATGGTTATTTTTTGCGCTTTTTTATCGCCCGATAATTGCACAAAACCTTCAATTTTAGTCAAATTGCCTTTGGCTAATTGTACTTTGTAATCTGCAATAAACGTCGTCGGCACTTCTGCTAACAAAACATCGCGGGTAATGCCGCCGTAATTCCACCAATCGGTATTGACCGTCGGTATTTCATCTTGAAAACGTTTGTTATCGGCTTTGACGACGACAAAATTTTCACCTTTCCTCAATTTGTCGGTTACGTCAAATTGAAAAGGGGTAAAACCGCCTTTGTGAATCCCCACTTTTTTGCCGTTCAGATACACATGCGCTTCATAATTGACTGCACCGAAATAGAGAAAATATTTTTTATCGGTTTTCGGCTCGGCGTTAAATTTTTGGCGCAGCCAAATTGTGCCTTCGTACAATTCTAATTTTTCAACTTGCGAATTCCAATCGCCCGGTATTTTCAGATTTGGCGACAAATCAAAATTATATTCAACCCATTCGCCTTTGTCTTTTGGTTTTCTATCGTCATAAAAGCCGCCTTTTCCCGATGCTGATTGGTCAAAAGGCTCGTGGCGATAGTCATAATAGCCCATTTCGTAAGGGTCAATAATGTAGTTCCAACGTCCATTTAAACTCAAATGCGTGCGTCCTTGAATGTTCTGAACGGGTTGATTTTGGGCAGTTAAAACACTTCCACTACTGATTAAAAGTGTAATCAAACAAGAGAAAAAACTTATTTTATGCGTTGTCATAATGCGCGTTTTGATTGTACCAAATTTGTAATTATACTGTACTGAATATTTTGGATGAGACTTTACTTCAATTTAAAGTTGAGCAGAATCTTAGGAAGATTGAAGGAATCTTCCTAAGATATATAAAGCATTCACTACTTAAAAGTCGTGTTACGTTTGTCGTTTATGGACATAGAAATAACCGTTTTGCTTTCGTCCAACGGAAAGCATGAACCGTTTTTTATTGGACATTTATACCCCCTCAGTATAAAAGGCTAAAAATCATAAAATATTGATTATTAATCACTTGCCGCCTTCAACGATAGCTTTATAAGCGGGTTTTCGCAAATAATTAGCATCGAAAGGCAGTGGCCAATCTGGCACACCGAGCCATCCTGGAATCCATGAATCAGCATCGGTGACGTTCCACGTTGTTATGCCAAATTGTTGAGCTGTGGGTACTGCGGACTTATAGATTTGAACGACCGATTTATATTTTGCCGCTTGTGCGGCTGCCAACGTAGCGGTGAAAGTCGTGAACGATTTGTCGTTATTGAGTCGAATATCCAATTCAGAAAGATGCACTTTCAACCCCGTCGCGGCGGCACTTGATATTGCCGCGCTGATATTCGCATCGGTTTGCGTATAAGTCATGTGGAACTGCATACCGACGCCGTGAATGGGAATCCCACGGCTTTTAAAGTCTGTAATCATATTTACGATAGCCGTTCTTTTAGCCGAACTGTATTCATGCCCGTAATCGTTGTAGAATAACAAGGCTGTCGGGTCGGCTTCGTAGGCATATTTGAAACAACGGGCGACATAATCGTTGCCCAAATTCTTGCGCCAAATGCTGTTTCTCGGTACACCCGTGTCTTCAAAATCTTCATTTACGACATCCCAAGAGGTCACTTTGCCTTTGAAATGCTTAACAACGGTTTGAATATGGGTTTTCAACAAATTTTCCCAAGCCGTTGAATCACCTACAAAATTTGTCACCCAAGTTGGCAAAGACGTGTACCAAACGAGGGTATGCCCGTGAACGCGTTTGCCGTTTGCTTGGGCATAATCTACTAAATAATCGGCATCCGTCCAGTTATAGGTATTTTCCGAAGGGTGTACAGCACCGAATTTCATGGCATTTTCAGCCGTGATGCTGTTGTATTCTTTGGTGACGATGCCATTGTATTTGGCGTTGTTTTTCATCAAACTAACGCCCAGCGCAGCACCCATCGGAAAGGGCATGACTTTGTGCAAAATGGTATCCACAGTGACCACGGGCGGTATGACGACAACAACACCCCCACCTTTATCATCTTTTTTGCAAGCGGATAGGAATAGCGCAACTATGCCAATATTGAGAAGTAAATTTTTCATTATTTTGATTATTGGTATAGTGGTAGGAAAATACGGCATTTTCCTACCACGAAATAAGTGAATGAGTTATATATGAAACAAGATAAAATCCCGCTTTTACTGAGGGGTATCCTCTTGTTTGGCAATTCAAACAAGAAAGTAGAATTTTACCCCGTTTCATGTATAGAAACCCAAAAGATACATTAATAACCGGGGTTTTGTGGGAAGTTTGGTGCCATTAAATCAATCTGGCTTTGCGGAATGGGCCAACGAACCATGTGCGCTTGCATTGGAAAAACGACTTCATTGGTGCTGGCACTGCCAAAAGTGTGGTATAGGTTTACTTGGCTCATCAGTACACCCATTCTTTTCAACAAAAACCAACGATTGCCCTCAAAAGCAAGCTCACGCGCCGATTCTTCCAAAATGGTTTTTTCGTCAATGGTTGTAAAAGAAGGCATACCCGCCCTTGTTCTAACCCGATTGAT
>JANPHO010000143.1:0-15240 GCA_031424515.1 Saprospiraceae bacterium | reverse complement strand
GGTGACTTCACCTTCTTTTTTCATTGAAATGTACTTCACACCGTCTTTGGTTTGAACATCACCCGCTTTTGTATTTTGCAACATGGCTTCAAACGCTTTACTATCGGCAATGGACATCAAAAAAACAGATTTATTTCCAGCAGCTAAGTCCGGCATGAGGTCTACATCTTGAACGAAATAGATATTTTTGGATAAATCAACACCAGATTTTTTAGGGTCTTTTAAAATTTCTGACATTGCTGGATTCTTTTGATCTGCTTCACTGACCATTTCTTTATAAAAATCCATATTTTTAACGGATTCAAAATCAGCTTTTTGCATCAAACTTTGAATATTGATGGCAGAAACAGAAGTAGCATCTTTCGGGATAGCGGTGATGCTATCAGAAAGGTTGGAGGCATTTTTACAAGATACTAAAAACAGTAAACTGGCAGCGCCAAAGAGAATGGTTTTTCTAAAGGTATTCATAATTTATAATTATTTAATTTTTAAAAAATAGAAATTAGTGATTGGTGAAAAGGTATATTTTGAGAAAAATAAAAATAAAACATCTCGTTATTCTTATACTCATTATAACAACGAAAGTATTCCTAAAATTCGCTTTAAAATGCGGTTATGGATAAACAGCCTTTTAATGACGATATTTATACGTTAATTTAAGACTAAAATACGAAAACATAAGTGTGAAAAAATGTAAAATGCTACATTATTATTATCTTGACCCTTGGAAATAGAAATCAAACCAATTTTTAAATCAGAAATCAAATTATATGAAGAAACCAAGTCTCACATTTTGGATTTTAGCCGCTTTGGTTTTAGGGGCTTTATTGGGGTGGTTAGTCCCAGAGTTTGCTATAAATTTAGATATTTTAGGTAAAATATTTTTAAAACTGATAAAAACCATTGTTGCACCATTGCTCTTTGCCACGTTGGTAGTGGGTATTGCGGGTCATGGCGATTCGGCTCAAGTGGGTAGAATGGGGGCGAAGGCTTTTAGTTATTTTATTGGGGTCACCTCATTGGCTTTGGTTTTTGGACTTTTAGCCATCAATTTGACTAAAGCAGGTGATGACCCGCGCATTAGTAAAGAAAAAGCTGAAAAATTACAGTCAAAAGCTGCCAGTGTAAAGAAAGATTGGAAAGACGTTGCTGCTCCGATGGTGGTCAATAGAACAGAAAAGATAATTAACGAGTACGAAAGTGCGCCCGATAGCCTCAAACAAGGCGTTATACTGAGGGGTATTGATTCACTCCAAACAACTTTTGTTTCAGCTAAAAAAATTGCAGATACACCCCCTAAGCAAGATTGGAAAGACCTTATTTTGCATATTTTTCCCGAAAATATCGCTAAATCTATTGCTGAAAATCAAGTTTTACAAGTGGTGGTTTTCAGTATTTTATTTGGCTTGGGAGTGAGTGCGGCAGGAGAAGAGCACCGTAAAAAGATGGTTTCTGGCTGTGAAACGCTCACCGCAGTCATGTTTAAATTCACGAATATAGTGATGTATTTTGCTCCTTTTGGCGTTTTAGGGGCAATGGCTTCGGCGGTAGCAGCCATGGGTTTGGACGTTTTTTACCCCATGGCAAAGCTGATTTTGACACTTTATGGGGCTTTGATAGCTTTTATTGTCATTGTATTTGGCTCTATCGTGTGGTTTATGAAAATAAATGTCAAGAAGTTTTGGCAAGCAGTAAAAGCGCCTGTTTCCATTGCGTTCAGTACCGCATCGAGCGAAGCTGCTTTAGGCCCCGCGATGGAAGCGCTTGAAAGATATGGCGTGCCTCGCCGAATTGTTTCCTTTGTGTTACCAACGGGAATGAGTTTCAATTTGGATGGTACGACTCTTTACTTGAGTTGCGCTGCTGTGTTTGTTGCCCAAGCGACTGACCATTCAATTGCCTTATCTATTGGTGAGCAATTGACTTTGCTTTTGGTTTTATTGCTGACGAGTAAAGGTGTGGCAGGAGTAGCGAGAGCGTCTTTAATTATTTTAATGGGTACAATTGGACAATTTGGTATTCCAGAATGGCCTATTTACCTCATTTTAGGGGTGGACGTTTTGATGGATATGGTGCGCACAGGTGTCAATATGTTAGGTAACTGTTTGGCTACAGTGGTGATTGCAAAATGGGAAGGCGAAGGAGAAGATTTGTAACTCTTTCAACTTGAAAATAATCAAAAAGCCCCTTCAAATACTGAGGGGGCTTTTTTAATTCTATCAATATTATTTACTGATTCGGCTTTCTTGCAATTTTATATGAAATTTTTCACCCAAATCCTTTCCTATTTTATCTTTAAAAAGCTTGAGATAACGTTCTTTCATATCATTTGTCTGCGTTTTACCATTGATAATTAAAGTCTCTTTGCTTAAATCAAAATCATATTCTACATTACCATCGGTTATAAAGCCATCTTTTTTAAGTTCAGATTCTAAAATTTTATCGATGTTTTCGCCATCTTCACTGCTTGGAGCTTCTGCGTTTGGAGGTGCAAGAGCGGGCGGTGGAGGAGGAGGTAATTTTTTCAAAAGGGGTGCAATCAAATCGGTGTATTTTTTATAATCTTCTTTAGGTATAAGTTGACCATCAATCGTAAGGCTATTAATGGTATTATTTTCCATATTCAAATCAATGGATTTACCGTTGAGATTTTCTTTAATGCTTATGATTTCCTTCCTAATGGCTTGGCCACCTTCATCGCTAATTGTAGTGGAAACTGACATTTCACTCTTTTCGGACTTTTTATTGCAAGCTGCGAAAAGCAGAATCGAGCTGCTCAATGCGGATAATAGTATATTTTTCATTTTAAAATAATTGAAATTTTATTAAAAAATTAAATTTGAACATTAACCTTTTGAGTCGGTTCCAACATATCATTTCGCATAGCTACCTGACGAGCTACATTTTGAGCCACTTCCATGAATGCCCTTTTAGTAATGGGTTCGTTATGCACAATGATGGGTTTTCCTAAATCGCCTGCTTCACGGATGCCCATTATAAGTGGGATTTGACCTAAAAGCATTGTATTAGACATTTTAGCCAATTTTTTACCCCCACCTTGACCGAATATATAGTATTTATTATCGGGCAATTCTTCTGGAGTGAACCACGCCATATTTTCAACAACGCCTAAAATGGGCACATTCACTTGTGGTAGTAAAAACATATTGATGGCTTTTACAGCATCAATTACCGCCACTTCTTGCGGGGTACTCACTATAACCACGCCTGTGACGGGTGCAGTCTGGACAAGAGATAACTGTACATCACCTGTTCCTGGCGGCAAATCAACGACTAAATAATCCAATTCATTCCACAACACATCATTAAAAAATTGCTTGATGATGGCTGCCAGACGAGGGCCCCTCAGTACAACAGCTTGTTCGGGCTCAATTATGTTGCCAATAGAAATCATTTGAATGCCATAAGCCTCCAATGGGACAATCTTTTGTTGCCCATAAACGTCTTGAACGAGTGGCTTTTTACCTTGCAAACCCAACATAGTAGGGATACTGGGTCCATAAACATCAGCGTCCATTAAGCCCACTTTTGCTCCTAATTCTCTTAAGCCCAAGGCTAAATTGACTGAAACTGTAGATTTCCCAACCCCACCTTTGCCCGATGCCACGGCGATGATATTTTTGATATGAGGCAGTACACGCTCGGGTTGCGTCGTCTCATCATTGCGCGCCATTGTGTGAACGTTTGTTTCAGCGTTGGGGTACACGTTTTTAATGGCAGCTATACAAGCGAAAATTAAATCCGTTTTGTTGGGCGTATTTAAAGAAGGCAGCATAAGAGTAAAGTTGACGTTATTACCTTCAATGCTGAGTTTCTCAACCATGCGCCTTTGGATAATGTCTTGACCCGTAGCAGGGTCTTTCACGGAGCGTAAAGCGTCAACTATTTTATTATTATCAATCATATTTGTGGATTAATCGGGTACATGGAGCATAAAAAAAACTAAACACTCAACTCCGTATCAAATTATATTTAAATTCGTATTTTAATGCATGTTAAATTCAAGTGCAAATATAACATGTCAGAGATGTTTCAGTTTTATTTAAACAAAGAATAAGTAAAAATTGAAAAATAAAATGTTTGACTACTTCAATTAAAGCAATGATTAATGAAAAAACTTCTCTACACTTTAATTACTCTCACTCTGAGTATTTTTACCTTTTCATGCAAAGACCCGGTTTTAGGTCCTACCAATTACAGCGCATTTCCGATGGATTTGAAGGTTGAAAAATTATCTGGAAATAAGGTGCGATACAAGTGGAATGCGGTCAATACGTCCGATTTTATTCGCTATATCATCGTTCGGTCGACAAAGGACAGTGTGCCCTATTTTTCACGACCAGATTTTGTGGAGAGTCTTGAAAATAATATTTCGGTGGTAACTGCCATTTCAGATAGTAAAACCAATGAATTTATAGATAGTATTAATGTAGTTATTGGCGAATCTTCATTCAGAATTTTTGCTTTTTTGGAGGACCGTTCATTAAGCAGTATAAATGTAAAATTGAAGGGTTTTGACAATATGACAGAGGTTTTAGGTGCTACAGATGATGTCGTTTTCGCTGAAAAGTTGAATACATTGGCAATGGCTAATAGTAAAAGTTTTGGAGTTAGCCTTTTCAATGTTGTTACAAACCAAATCACAGCTGCTCCAATAAGAAATTTTTCCTCAGGCACTTTTACAAATGACTCTGATTTATCATTTATTGAAAGTAACGCTGGAAATGAATTTTTCATTCCGACGCCATTCAATGGCTATAATATTATTAATTTAAATAACAGTTCAAATTCATTAGGTGTATTTCTGCCTCGCAATTCTTCTGCTATTTCTCATTTTAATAATAGTTGGATTTTATTATCAAATTCTAATGGTATCACAAGCCGACCCCGAAATAATATATCAAATTTTAATACTACTGAAGATTTCACTTTCTTTTTTACTTTCAATAAAATTCCAGCTACCCCCGTTTTTTTAAGGAAAATGAATAAAAACAAGGGATTTTATGCCATTAATACTGAGGGGGGGAACGCTATTATATCAACTTTTAATATGGGAGATAATGGCAAATTTTCACTCAATAAAAACTTTAGGACTTTTCCAATAAAGGGTATGACTAAAGCACGTCCATTTAAATTTTCAAATGATGATGCACAATTTGTGATGGATAATAATGGCTCAGTGTTAGATACTGTTAACTTTACTGTACGGAAAAAATTAGCAGAAGAAGTACCAACGAGTGATATTATTCGCTATTCCGATTATCAATTTTCAAGCTTGGGAACTGAAATATATGCTTTAAGAGTGGCTTCAAAGAATCCGCCCGAACGTCTGATTGATGTATTTAAATTTCCTGAATGTATATATGTGAAAAGTATTCCTTTTTACAGTGCACCCAATCGTTGTTTTCTTTCCAATGGCAATTTGATTTTAGTGGGGACATCGCCCACGGATAATAGATTTTCTATCATTGAGAACATAAAGCTTTAGATATATTCCTAAGATTTTGATAAAATATACAAACCGATAACCTTCATCAATTCATCCAATTTTATGAAAAAAATATTGATTTTACTCATTTTTATTGCTTTTAAAATGCCTTTAATGGCTCAAACGGATATAAAAACGGACAGTATTTCCCAAATAGGTTTAAAAGCTAAAAAGAAAAATGAAAAGGTAGGACTACTTTATCGGCATGAAGTGGGCGTAGAAACGGGGGCAGTCTTGGCGCAAGTTTTTAGGTTGTTTGGCTTGGTAAAAGATACGCAGGCATTTCCAATTTCGCCTTATTTGGCGTATTATAAGTATCGGTTTAAAGGACAAAATTATTTAAGATTTGGGGCTGGATTTACTTATGATAAATATAAAGAGCAACTTGGAGGCTTTGCGGATTCACGCACGGTGACAAAAAACACGATGGATTTTAGAATTGGTTATGAGAGTCAAATCCCCATTGAAGAAAAATGGACTTTGATGATAGGTGGTGATGTAACCTGGGGGCGTTCGAGAGTGAATAAAGTTTTTGATTCGGGTTTTGATAAAGCGATACGCGTTCTAAAAACGCAGTCAGCAGGGGCAGCATTAATGGTGGGGATTCGTTATAATTTTACTTCAAAAATTAGCTTGGGAAGTGAAATGAGTTTGGGATTCGTGCAATCAAAAACCAGTGAAAAGGATGATTTTACCACTAATCCACAATTTAATAAGGTAATAAAAACTTCTGAAGAAGGTGGAGCAAAGTTTTATGGACCGGCTAATGTCTATTTGAGTTATAGATTTTAAGTAAAAATGGATTTTATACTGAGGGGGGAGAAACTTTAACAATTCCGTATTTCAAAATGTCATATTTTTGTAAATCTTACTTGAATTTTTTAAGGAACATAATTTAATATTTAAAATAATTTTAATTAATCTTCAAATGTGTTGCCATGAATAAAATAAAATGGACTTCATTGGGTATTGCTGCGGCGATTGGCGTGCTAATAGGCTGTCAACCAGAAGACAATACTAAGTTAACCTACGAGGCTGATAGCCTCAAATTACCTGCTCAGTCGTTTAATTATACCTTACCAAACAAAGGTGAAGCAGGTGGAATTGCTTTTCAAGATAATAATTCAAATCCTATCACAAATGATGGGGCTACATTGGGTCGGGTACTTTTTTATGATAAAAAACTTTCGCTCAACAATCAAGTAGCTTGTGCTTCGTGTCACCATCAAGCAAATGCATTCGCGGATACAGAAGCCTTTAGTACAGGTTTTCAAGGTGTGAAAACAACTCGAAATGCATTGGCAATCGTGAATGCTAACTTAGAAAAAACGCTTTTCTGGGATACCCGAGTGAGTTCTTTGGAAGATTTGGCGCTTCGCCCTATTCAAAATCATATTGAAATGGGTATCGAGGATATGGATAAATTGGTGATTAAATTGAATAAAATCGCTTATTATCCTGATTTATTTGAAAAGGCTTATGGTTCAAAAGAAATCACTGGCGATAAAATTGCGAAATCAATGGCGCAATTTATCCGCTCAATGGTGACTTATCGCTCTAAATTTGATGAAGGTAAAAAGCAAAACTTCTATAATTTTACTGGTTCTGAAAAACGTGGAAAAGAGCTTTTCATGGATAAATTACATTGTAATAATTGTCACGGTGGTGATAATTTCAATACAACTTTAGATGGTCAATTCTCCGAAAATATTGGTTTGGATGAGACCTATCAGGACAATGGCGTGGGTCAATTGACAGGTTCTCGTCAAAAAAATGGTGTTTTTAAAGTACCTTCTTTGCGAAATGTGGCTTTGACAGCGCCTTATATGCATGATGGTCGTTTCAAAACCTTAATGGATGTAGTAAACCATTATGACCATGATTTAAGACCCCATGAAAACCTAATGCCGAGTCTTCGCAATTTTACATGGCAGGGCAATGGTGGTGGTTTTAATAGCGGTGGAAGTGCAGGTTGGGGAAGTTCTTCAAATACAAGTTTCCAAGCGCCTCGTCCTTTAATGTTGACAGATTCAGATAAGACAGCTTTAGCAGATTTTTTAAAGACATTATCAGATGATTATTTGATAAAAGAAGAGAAATTCTCTAATCCATTCAAATTGTAAATTCCTTTTTTTAATATTCTTTTTATTTTAAAAGCTATGAGAAATATGCATTCTCGTAGCTTTTTTATTTTCTATTTCTATCAAAGGGTAAATAAGAACTTGATCATATATTATATGAAAACAAATGGCAGTTGTTGGACAAGTAAAAAATTCTTTTGGGAAAAAATAAGATGTTGCACCTTTTAAATAGAATATCTTTGTTAAAATTAAGATATCGGGAATGTTAAATGACTAACTAATGAAATTACGGCTTGAAAAATACAGAAGTATCACTTGGCACTTTGTGTTTTGGATTTTATTCTTCCTCTACACTTGGCTGCCTGAGGCGACTATAAATGACAATAATGCTTATGCATCGTTCCTGACAGCTTGCGGGATAGTACCAATCGCGATGGCAGCAACGTATTATACCATACACATTACATTTAATCGATTTTTTTTACAAAAAAAACACTGGCAATTTGTGGCAAGCCTTGCCGCAAGTTTGATAGTAAGTGGAATTTTAAGAAGAACTTTTTTGTTCACGTTCATTTACCCAATTTCGTTTCCAACGCGATTGACAGAGCCGCTCTTTTTTGTGCCTAAAATGATGATTGGAGCTGTACAAGTGCATTTAATTGCATTGGTAGGTACCTTTATCTATTTATTGGGTAAATGGAAAGAACAACAGCACTTTTCTGATGTCATGTTGAAGGAGAAAATGGCTGCCGAATTGCAATTATTGAAATCGCAAGTGCAACCGCATTTTATCTTTAATACATTAAATAATATCTATATGTTATCTCTCAAAGGCTCGACTCAAGCCTCGGATATGATATATCGCCTTTCTGCTTTGTTGAGTTACATGTTGTACGATTCAAAAGAGGATTTAATTAGTTTAGATAAAGAGGTAGAGTATATCAAAAACTATATCAACCTTGAAAAAATCCGTTACGGTGAAAGGCTCGACGTGCAGTTAAATGTCTATAAAAACGTTAAAAATATCAATCTTCCGCCACTTTTGTTTTTACCATTAGTTGAAAATGCTTTTAAACATGGTGTGAGTAAACAGGTAAATGATAGCTGGATACACATCGATATTTCATTGAATAAAGGTGTTTTAATTTTTAAAATTGAAAACAGTTGTTCTGACGATGTGGAGGTAATTGCAGGTTTTGGACATGGTTTGGGTTTGGATAATTTGAGTAGAAGGTTACAAATCATTTATAAGGATAAGCATGAACTCAAGACAATGAAAGAGGACGATACCTATCTGGCTGTACTTAAAATTGATTTCAATGAAAGCCCAAATGGATACAAAAATGACACTTTAGATATTTTATCAGATGAATTAAAAGGCTCTGATAAAAAAGTGAAGAGTCATAATGTTGTCAATTTATTGAGTTCTACCATCAAACCTTTGCTTTCATCGGATTAAGTAACTAATTTTAATTGTTTGTGAGTCAAAATAAGAAATTATCCAATAATTTTATATGAAAATAAAATGTTTAGTCGTAGATGATGAGCCACTGGCAGCCGAATTAGTTGCTACTCATATTTCAAAAGTGAGTGATTTAGAGCTCGTTGCCAAATCACATAATCCCGTCGATGCCTTTGCCATTTTGCAACGCGAACCCATTGATTTACTGTTTTTGGACATTCATATGCCCCGAATGACAGGGTGGGAGTTACTCAAATCGTTACCCAATAAGCCCTTAGTGGTCATTACCACCGCATACAGAGAACATGCTTTAGAAGGCTATGAATTTGATGTATTGGATTTTTTATTAAAGCCAATAACGTTTGACCGCTTTTTGAGGTCAGTTTCTAAATATCACCAGAGGCGTTTGACCATGTTGGATTCTACAACTTCCCTTTCGGACAGTTATGAGCAAGCATATAAATATTTCAAGGTGAATAGAGAGATGAAAAAGGTCTTTTTAAAGGATATTTTATACATCGAGAGTTTGAAAGACTACGTCCGCATCAAAACGGATAAAGAATCCTTGATAACTTACCAGCGTATTTCATATCTGGAAGAAAAATTACCCGATGATAAATTCCTTCGAGTGCATAAATCTTTTATAGTGGCGGTGGATAAAATCACTTCATTGGGCAGTAATTCCGTTAAAATAAAAGATAAGGAGATTCCTGTGGGTAGAAATTATAAAATGAACGTTACGAAGTTAATAACAACATAAGTCGAAATCTTCTTGTTCGGATTAAAATAAAGATAGCCCTCAGTATTTATACCTTAAAAGGTGTTTTACTGAGGGGGTATTTTTTGAGGTTAGGAAGGCATCTTTCTCAAAAGTATTATATGGAACTGGAGTTCCGCGCTACAAAAAAATCCACCGTCTAAATTAATAGACGATGGATTTTTTTATAGAATCAAATCAATATGACTATTGTTGTTCAAAGACGACTTTCTTACTTAAAATGCCGCCTTCAAATTTGACTTTGGCTATGTACATACCATTCGGTAATGAGCCTCTATCTAACTGATAGAAATGATTGTTGATATTGCGCGCTTGAATCACTGAACGACCACTGATATCAAAAAGCTCGATTGCTTGAATTGGATTGAAAGCATCACTTTCAAAAACAATTGCTTTTTGGGCAGGGTTTGGTGAAGCAACTAATTTCACATTTGTGCTATTCAAAACTTCTTCAGCCGAAGAAACTAAACTTGCACAAGATAAAGATAAACCTACACACGCTCTTGGAACGATGAATGTCATGATTGAATCAATGTACAAACGTGCTTTAGCCGCACTCATGCCAGGATTACCCGCTAATGCAGCAGCATTATTACCATAAGCTTGCTTAGTAGTATCTGTATTCCACCATTGGTATGGCGAAGAATCATCACCAGAACGTCCAACAATAGTAAATAAGCTTGAAGAATACGTACCACCTACTGTAAATCCAGATGCTGTATTTCTTGGAGCAATAAGAGCCTTGTAAGGGTCATTGGCTGCTTTTAGCTTTTTAAATCTATTATTGTTAGCAAGTGTATCACCTTTCATAGATACCCAGTGGCTACCTTGAACTTGAACAACTGGTAAAGAAACACCATTTCCAATTGGCACACCTAAAACGCCATCACGGTAAGGTGCATTTTGGTCATGCGGTGCTGCAATTGAAATAATTGGAACACTGTTAGCATCCATCCAAGTAATATCACCCAATGCACCACCCATATTGACAACTAATTGAACATTAGATGTGTTTTCCGGAAGATTAGAGATACAAAGCGTATCTCCCGCTGGATAAGGTGAGCCAGATGCTGGAGCGCGCGTGAATGAAGTACCGTTGATGTTGCCATTCAAAGCCTCAACAATCATAGGAACTACT
Source organism: Saprospiraceae bacterium (assembly GCA_031424515.1). Taxonomy (GTDB): domain Bacteria; phylum Bacteroidota; class Bacteroidia; order Chitinophagales; family Saprospiraceae; genus JAAFJT01. The sequence continues at coordinate 4,272 of JANPHO010000143.1, read as the reverse complement.
TGATTATTAACTACTGTAGTGAATTTACCTTGTGGATATTGAGTAGTCAAAATTTTATTGTAGTTATCAAGAGTTGCCATACCCAAACTGATGTAACCACCTGTACCTTCACCAATTACCATAATTCTATTGGTATCAATTTTTAAAGTAGCAGCATTGGCTTTTAAATAACGGACTGCGTTACGTGCATCTTGAATACCACGATAAGAAGCATTGATGATGGTTGCACTGCGCTCAGTTTGAGTTGAGGCGATAGGGTTCCAACCTTGACGATAATCAATAGAAGCTGTTACGTAACCTAATTGAGCAAAACGTGTACACATTTCAACTGCAATAGAATCTTGTCTGTCTCCGGTAGGAGAAGAACGAGCTACTTTTGGTAAAAAGTTACCAGTAGGAATGAAAATAACTGCTGGACGTCTTGTAGCTGTATCACCATTAGGTTGATAAATATCGGCAACTAATGGCTGATTTAAAGTATGTCCCGTTGATGGAATAGTTATTATGGTATAATTTCTACCATAAACAACTGTCGATTTATCGACTTTAGTAAACTGCGATGTAAGGTATCGCTGAGCAGACAGATTTAAAGACAAAGTAGTAAAAAGAACAAATAGAAGTAGGTAATTTTTTTTCATAATTTCATTTTTGAATTAAAAAATAATAGAAAATCCGTTGTTTAATTAAGTAACCTATTGAGCAAAAGTAGTACAAAATACTGAGGGGTGGAACATTGGCAATAAATTTTTTTAAAATATATTGGTTTCAAGAAATTTTATTTCTTTGTCCAATCGTATTGTAATGAAATATATGCCATCCGACCTATGCGCGGACCACCATAAACTTGATATTGCTTCTTATTAAGCATGTTAGTAGCCCCTATTTTAATCGTTGTATTGATTTTAGGCATTGTATAGTTGATTTGTCCATCCACTAAATCATAAGTTGGTATAGCACCCGTGAATTGTGGTGAACCTTCAAATACAAAACCTTTTATCCATTTATAGTTTAAACTGAAACCTAAGTTTTCAATTTTACCTATTTTAACATCTCTGCCTGTTATCCCTAAATTGAATTTATGCTCAGGTGTATTGAATGCAGGTATGATAGGGTCATCTGTTTTAGTATTCAAAACATTCCAAGAATAATTTCCAGATAGAATTAAATTTTTGATATAATGACTTAGACCTAATGCAAATCCTTGAGTGGTAACTCTACTTGATGCATTTGATGAAACACGATATGCCTGCGTATTTTTAGGGAATCCAGTTGTGGCATCAAAATCAGTGCGAACACCAATCTGATAACCAATAAAGTCTTTGTAGAAGCTATAATAATAGCTCATATCCACGTAAGTAGCGTTATTAATAGTAGTTCTGTAGCCCAATTCAATTGATTTTACTTTTTCTGGACGAATTGGTGCAACATTAAAATACTTCAATAATCGCTTTTTAAAACTACTATCTATATATTCTCTGAATGATTCAACTGTTACAAGATCTTTGAAACCCGTAATATTACCACTCAAAATCGCTCTACCTACGTTTAAATTCAAATATTGGTCACCCAAAGTAGGATTACGTATAGCTGATGAGAAAATCATACGGACATAATTTATTTTATCAGGCTGCCAAATAAGCGAGGCAGCAGGTGAAAATAAAACGCCAAAGTTTTGGTTTTTATCCATACGGATAGTAGCGTTAAACTTAAATTTGTTATCCGAAAATTTTCTTTCAATACCTGTATAAACACCAAATTCACTGTTTTTAATCACATTATAGCCCAATGTATCATAACCTATACTGCCGTCTGGTTTGCGTCTTTCGGATAATATCGCTGAATCCGTGAAAATAGTACCGTTAGTGAGTGGTGCATAAACTCTAAAGTTTGCGCCTACAACCAATTCATTCACCAATTTTGTGGGTTGGAAGCGGTATTCTCCATGACCATGATACAATGCGGAACGGCTATAAAAGCCCGTACCGCCATTTTGTATTTCACGCTTACTTGATTTAGTATTGGTTATGCGGTTAAATTCATTGATAAAACTTTGACTACCAGGGATATAATAAGGGTTTGTGGTTTTGAAAGTATCCGCATAAGCTCTTGTTTCGTTGTGCCAAGTTGCGAATAATGCAGCATTATCTTGAATGAATTTATCAGCTTTTGCTTTATCAAAATTTCCGCTAATTGTGCCATCGGGATTAAAAACAATTTGGAGTTGAGGATAACCTAATCCATTTGCTCTTTTATCAATAACCTGTCTCCAATAGCGGGTATAATCATCCCCCCAAGTACTAGTAGTTTTAGATTTTTGTTGTAATAATAAAGCCGTGAAATAAGGGTCATAAGAATCTCCTGAATTTTCGTTAGTGGCATAAAAACGAACGAAGTATTTATCTCGCTTACGCAATTCTATCCGATTTTGAAAAAATAAGATATTTTTTAAGCTAAAACGATTATCTCCTTGGTAAACAGTCGTACCGCTTCCAAAGTTGGAAGCCAATATTAATTCAGGAGAAGCTTGCTCCTCAGATGGTTTTAACCTAAAATGTAAAGCAACATTTGCTTTAGTATTTTTAGTATTGTAATCTACTAAGTCTGATTCTTTATATCCTGTTCTGTGAAATTGACCTAAATTAATGTAATTCCATGGTTGATCTTTGTTCGTTTGAGTATAATCATATGTTCCCTCACGTTCATCACCATAAATATTGACTGCATCGTAACCGCCGGGGTTATTTTTACCCGTTTTGGTATCTGAAACGGGATCGTAATTGTCAGCTACCCAATCATTGGCTTTTAAGTTGAAAAAATTGAATTTATAAGCCATCCAATCTTTACCATTTTTATTTTTAATAGCATCAGCAAATCTAAACGCAACTTCTACTAAGTTTCTTTCACCCGTTTTTACTCTGGCTGCTAAACCTTTTTGGAAGAAGGGATTTTTTGTTTCAATGGACATAACACCGTTGAAGGCATTGGGACCATAATAGGCTGAATTGGCACCGACCATTAAATCTGCTTTTAAAACGTCCAACTCAGAAGAACCCAAGAAGTTACCGAGTGAAAAGTTAAGACCCGGAGCTTGATTGTCCACTCCATCAATGACTTGAAGAGAACGAACAGGGCTTGTAGAGTTGAAACCACGTGTATTGATAATGGTATAACCAATGGCTGCAGTAGTCAAGTCAACACTGGGCTTCTTAGTGAATTCATCATAAAAATTACCAGCCGCTTGTTTGATATCCAAAAGCCCTATTGTTTCTACCGTAGGTCCAGATTTTTTCTTTTCGTCAATGGTGGCTTTCTCGGTAATCACAACTTCATCAATGAGTAAAGTATTTTCATTGAGTTTGATACTGAGTAATTTATTATTGGTAACTTCTATCTCTAAAGTTTCGAAACCAATAGAAGAAACGGTAATCTTGAGAGGATAATTTTGGGCAGTATTAAATTCGAATAGCCCATCATAATCTGTGACCGCCCCCTCAGTAGTGCCTTTAATAACTACTGTTGCTCCCACCATCACTTCACTCGTTTTACCGTCAATTATTTTACCTCTTACCAAATTTTGGGCAAAAGTTAGATGTGCGATAAATAGCATAAAAGGGAGTACAAGATGCCTTTTGGTTAGGTAAAATTTCATATTCTTTTTGCTTTAGTTTACTGATAAATATAATTTGAATGTGAAATTAGTGAATATTCGCTAACTATAAAAAAAATTAACAATAATTCTTTTTATCAATCGCATAATGAAAATTTTATTGAGGGCAAGAATACCAATTTTTATTAGGTTTTTAATGTTTAAGGCTTTTTTTTTGAAATATTTTTTAAAATATGTCTTTTCATTGTTTCTCAATACCCCCTCAGTATTTTTTATTCATGACACAAAAAAGAGAGTTGTATGTTTCAATGGAATAAAATTCTTTGGAAATACAACCTTCTCTGTTAAAAACTTTAAAAAGTTATAGTACGATTATCACAGTGCAATCAAAAGGCGTAAAGAAATAAACGCTGCTATCGTCGGTCTGAAAATTATATAAAAAACGGAGCAAAGCGGAGTATTTTGTTTGATTTTTAGAGCCGACTTAGAAAGATAGCAGCTATTATTTTAGCCCAACTACTTACTTCTACTTTGGCACTTTAAAACCCGTGTCACCGCTTTAAGGCGGTGGCACGGATTAATCAGAAGAATTTTATTGAAAATAGTTAAAATCTACCTTAAATCCGTGCCACCGTTTGAAACGGTGACACGGGTTTATACAAAAA